>DATNQE010000743.1:0-8154 GCA_036702895.1 Trichocoleus sp.
ATCCCAACGGCGTTGTGCTGCAGGAAACCATTGTGCCTTCGGGCACAGGTAATGGCTTTACGATTAACTTTCCCCCCATTACTCAGCCAGGGGTATACCGAATTACCAGCGAAACGGGAGCATTCCCCATCTTTAGGGACAACACACCCAACCTCAATGACGATCAAAACAGCTTTTTTCTAGAGGTCGCTGCCGAACAGCTGCTGCTAAGTCAGTTTCAGGGCACCTTTGAGCGGCGCAACTTCACGGGTACCGCCCCCGCCCAAAACAACCTGCAGTTTTTCTTCCTGGTGGGTCCCGGGCGAGATCTGCTGCTGCTGCGCAACTTTGATCTAGACAATTCGGGTTCCGTCGTCTATCAATCTCCCAGCGGCACCCCCTCACCCGGAACGGTGTCGGGAGAGGCCGTGTGGAATGGGGGAAACGGAACGATTAACGAGGGCCAAGATCTACTTCCTATTAACACGACCTCAGGCAATCTGCCTGACGCCGGTCGTTGGCAGCTCAGCGTGAATAACTACCCCCTGAATAACCAGGGCATTTTGGAGGTCTATACCGGCTCGCCACCTCCCACGCCGGGCGATCGTCAGCCTTTGCTAGTAGACCCTCCTCGACGGGCTGGAAACTTCAGCATCACGCCAGATACCGAACGCACTACCACCATTGACAACACCGTTTGTCACCCGTTCCAGGTGATCAACCGCTTTTTCACCACCGACATCATTAACTTTGTGCCCCGGGATCCGGTGGACAACAGCCCACTGACCCTGATCGAGGGAGCACCCCAATTTATCTACCGCACCGCAGACGGTTACGAGGTGCAGTTTCGCGATACTAATGGCCAAAATCCGCTCACTGATAGCGACGGCAACGGCGCTCCCGACAGCGGCATTCTGGACGAAAACGGCGGTACGGCTAACTTTACCCTCTGCGTCACGCCTCGGACGGGAGCTCCTCCCCGTAGAGACGTCCGCATTGATGCCACATCCTTTATGGACTTCAGGATTCGGGTGGAGCAGGATGGAGGCTCTCCCCCCATACCTCAGTCGGTCATCAAAACCACCCGGATTACGGCTGTCTCTGCCGTTGGCAACGTCGAGTTGGTGAAGCGGATTACGCGGGTCTACCGGGCAGCAACGGGCACAGTTGAAACCTACGCAGCCCCTGGAACTCCCCCAACCCCAACCGATTTTGTTGGCGTAATTACCCCCCAGCCAGACTCGCTGCAGTCAGGCGACTGGGTTGAGTACGCAATCTACTACGTCAACAGCTCGGGGATCTTGCTTACCAATCTGGAAATCTGTGACCCTATTCCTGGAGAGACTCGTTTCCTAAGCGATCCGACGCAGGTAGCGGCCTTTCAGGATATCTACCGCAGCGGCCAGGGGATTGTTCTGCAGTCTCCAGCAGGACTACCCCTGGGCACGGGCAACAGCATTACCAACGTCTTTGACGGGGATCCAGGCGAATTTGTCAGCCCGCTGGCGCCCCGGGGCTCCTGTCCTGGCGAGAATGCTGGTAACCAAGGAGCCGTTGTAGTGCGGATCGGCACAGTCAATCCGGACGAAGCTGGGTTTGTTAAGTTCGTCACGCAGGTGCAGTAACTAACCTTTGGCCATCAGGTCCGAACCTCAGGCCATCGGTTTAGTCCTGAGTCCAGTCGGGGCAGGGCGCAGCGTCCTGCCAGCCGAAGGGATGGACAGCGCAGATTAAGGCATTGCGTCCATCACGCGCGGTGCCGTAGCGCAGCCCGTGGTAGTTGAGGCAGCCTTCACAGACTTTAGGGCGGGAGGAAGTGGTTTCGTTGAAGCCGACCTGCGATCGCAAAATTTGCTGCTTACTCTTCCACCGATGCCACTGCTGATAAGCCTGCCTGCGGAACAGGTAATTGGCCTGGTGGAAGACGTCGGTGCCAGTCATGGCAGTTTCCCCTGGGAGATTACCTCTAGGCTACTCAAGGAAATCCAAACCAGGGAAATTCTTAAAAAGATATAAAAATGTAGCGAAATCCTCAATTATCTCTGAGGCCTTATCCCTGAGGCATTCGGGCCCCCGGCATCTCCCCTGAGCCGCTGCCGGGGCCGCCAGGGTACTGATTAACTTGGGAGGGATCGACCTGAGAGGGATCAGCCTGAGCAGGGTCCGATAGGGCAGGATCCGATAGGGCGGGGTCGCCCTGAGAGGGTTCATAGGGCGAGCGGCTAGGTTGAGACAAGTCGCTCCGTCCCGTGGGGTCACTGCCTGTCCGTCTCGGCACCTGAGAACTGCCGGGCTGCCCATTGCCGGCTGGAGAACTGCCTTCCGTAAACCCTTCCCGAGACGATGTACCAGGAGAGGCCCCAGCCGGTGCCCCAGCGGGCGCCGTGGCCGCTCCACCAACAGGGGCGACGGGTTGATTTAGTTCCCGATGCACCAGGCTGGCGATGCGGCGAATCAGCTCGCTGGCCCGACCGTCGTTGGTGGGGCGGCCAACCAAAGTCGCCAACACATAGCGCCTGCCGGTGGGCGTATCGATGAGCGCCACATCGCCCAGAATTGAGCCAATGTCGCCCGTCTTGTTGAGCACAATAGTCCCGTCGCTCAGCCCTGAGGGAATGAGCGAACGATTTTCGGTGCGCTGCATAATCGCCCACATGCGATCGCGTGATCGCAAGCTCAGCAGCTCGCCTCGATCTACCAGCGCCAGCAGCAGCGCCATGTCGCGAGGGCTAGTCGTATTGGTGCCCTGTAAATCGGGCAGAGCGCTGCGAAGCACCGTAGCGGTCAAGCCCCAGGCCTGAAACTGCTGATTCAGGGCCTCAGTCCCCCCCAACAGATCAATCATCATGTTGGTGGCCGTGTTGTCGCTGGTGACAATCATCTGAGTCGCCACATCCAGCGCCGTGTACTGGGTGCCCACCGGTTGGTCCTGCATCTGGCCCGAGCCGCTTACTAAGTAGCGGCTCTCGAGAGTCAGGGCCCGGTCTAGGGAAACTGTTCCGGCATCCACCGCCTGCAAAAAGGCTATTAAAATTGGCACCTTGATCGTGCTGGCGGCGGCGACGGGCTTAGCCCCCTCAAGATCGACGTACTGACCAGAGTCTAGATCCAGCACAAACGCCGACGGCGTGAGGCCCGGAGTCAGCGTAGCTAGCTGCTCTAGAGCCGTCTTTAGACGAGTGATCTCCGTTGTCACCGGAACGCTGCTTACTGTGGCAGAAGCTCCCTGCCGGTTGCGTTGGTTGGTCAAGGCGCCGGCCAATGCCTGGGGCGCCGCGCCCGGAGCGTTAACCTGAGAGGGACCCAGGGCCGAGAGCAGGGTACCGGCAATAGCCGCCACCCCAACGCCCAAAATGAGCAGCCGAATGGCGTAGAGCACCGGCAGCGGCGTTTTGCGCGACTTGCGCTGGGGCCGATTCGGTAAACGACCGGCAGTATTAGGGCGTTCGGTCCGGTCAAACCGTTCCGTGCGATCGCGCCCCTCTCGTCTCTCCTGGGCCAGTCGCCCCTGAGTGGGCACCCGCAGCGGCGTTACCTTACTGTTTGGGGCGGCACTAGTGCGAACCGCACTCTCTCTAGGAATGCTCAAATCGGGCGGCGGCGGCAAACGGCGAAGCCCAGGTCTCAAAGCCACTGGCGGTGGCCCAGCCGGGGAGGCCGGACGGTTGAAAGCGCCGCCAAACTGGCCTACAGGCGGGCTCGCAGCGGCAGGGTCTGCCGCCGACGGTCGTAAAGGCGCAGCCAAAGATGCAGCAGTAGCACGGTGAGGCGGCGGCGACGGCAGGTGCAGCGGCCTTTTGGCAACCGGAGGAGACGGCATAGCGGGCTGCAGCGGCACTCCATTTGTTACCCCACTCGAACCTGCACCATTAGACCCGCTGCTGTTGGGGGCATTCGTTACGGCGCCGGTTGTCGCATTGTTTAGGGCATGGGTGGTGGCGCGGGTTGCGGCATAGGGAGAAATCAGCTGCTGATGCTCCCGCCACTGGTTACGCCGGCGAATATTGGTTGGGTCCGATGGCGATGAGCTGCCGTAGCCTGCCCCGGCTGGGTTCGGGGCGGGGGTCCCAAGCGGCGGTCGGGGCGGCTGAGGCAGCGACAGGCTGCGCTCAGGAGGCGATTCGGGATTAGCCGCCGGAGAGGCCGGAGTGTGGCGCCGAAAGGGCGGACGAATAATGTTTTGAGAATCGCCGTACTGTGACATATCGCTGTAGGTCTCGCCAGAATAAGCCGCGACAAAGTAGAAAACGGGGCAACAGCAGCAACGCCTATGACTACTGCTGTTCGGAAGACTGATTTGACGTTAGCGCCCAGTCTACCTGGCTTAAGATGCCCCTTAGCATAGCCAATTCCTGCTGGGATGGAGCGGCCCGATACAATAAACGCCTAAATTTTTCCATACGGCTAGAAGCAGTATGAGGGTAAAGGTAGCCAATCCGCAGCAGCAAGTCTTCTAGCTGCTGGTGGAATCCGTCTATTTGATCGAGTAAAGCTGCTGGCTCAGCTGGGTCTGCTGCCGGGACCGTATTGGGTAAATCCATATTGGGCGAATCCGTTTGGGCCCGCACTGCATTAGAGACCACACCCGGCACGGCACCCAGCCTAGCGCTGCTTGACCAAGCATTTTCAGCACTAGCCGACGCGGTTAGAACAATGCGGCGGAGGCAGTAGCAGCACACCGCCACGGCTTGGGCCAGGTTAAGGGACGGATAGTCGTCACTAGAGGGAATCCGCAGGTAGCGCTGGGCATAGCTCAGCTCTTTATTATTGAGTCCTCGGTCTTCAGGACCAAAGATTAGCGCCGTTTGAATGCCTGATTCCACCGGCTCCGGCAGCAGCCAGGGCAGCACCGCCTCGGGCATCTCCAAAGGTTCTCCTGTCGCGCGCAGGCGGGCCGTCGTTGCGATCGCACGCTGACACCCAGACAAGGCCTCCAGCAGCGTTTCTACTCGCGTTGCGGCTTCTAACACGTCCGCTCCATGCACCGCCATCTGCCGCGCCTCATCCGAGAGTGGATCGCATTGAGGGTTGACCAGCACCAGCTGCCGTAGCCCCATATTTTTCATTACCCGTGCCACAGAACCCACGTTCAGCGGCCCCGCCGGCTCTACCAGCACAATTCGAACATGGGCTAATCTCGCCTCGGCCATCGCGCTTGCCCGCTCAACATAAGAATCGGCCCTAAGAGTGTAGCGGATTCTGCCTTCCTACCTTCCCTCCTAGGGAAAAAGCAATACCTAGACACCACTTGTCAGAATTTACACAGGCGTTATCAAAAACCCCAATCGCTTCATACGTCCTTTACAGGCGGTCGGTAGGATATTAATAACTTGAACGGGTGTCTGTTCACTCAGCATCTGCTCTCAACCCAGCAATCGGGAAAGATCATGTTCTCTTACACCTCAAACGCTAGCCTCATCAGTCCCCCATAGGGCGTTCGATTAGCTTGAACAGTAGTTATTGGCAGTGCGATCGCATGCTTTGGCAGCCCCACTTGCTGTAACTATGAGCTTTTCGACCGATAGGGTATCCGTTTGTAAGAGCATTGAATCATGAATCTTTCGCGACTCAAAAGTACTCAAGCAAGTCCCCCATAAGCTCTATTAGAGACCGAAGAATAGGTTTTTACCTATTCAATCAGGTGAGCCTTGGTGGACTCCGTAACCGTCAAGTCTTCGCGAGTACCTCAGTTATAGAGGTAGCCTCAAAAAGGCTAGATTGCTTGTCTTAATAGCGGGTTTCTAAAGGAATTCCAGCCTTTCGACTGCTGAGCAAACTTTGGAGCAGCATTAACAGACATCGGCCAAGCGCCAGCTGTTATGCATATGTCTCACCGGCATTTTTACTGTGCAGAGTACTCCGCCACGGCCTTTGCGCCACAGACTTGAGCAGCATTTCTAAAGCCATGAAATTGCGCTCAACTGAGCGCACCCTTCCCTACACCAGGCTTTTCATTTCTCACGCTTTTATCTCTTACGCATCCAAGGTTGGTTCAATATGATTACTCTTCTGGGAACACTTCTGCGAAAAGTAGAAAGCTTATCCAATAAGATCAAGGCTGCTTCCTTACTGTCTCAATTCAAGTCAGTCGGAAAGGGGTGCCGCGTAGAGTGGCCTTTAAAGGTGTATGGACCTCAGTACGTCAGCCTAGGAAATGACGTCGTTATTTCATGGAATGGTTGGCTCTACGCAGTCGATCAATACAAGAACCAGCGCTTCAGCCCGGAGATCACGATTGGAGACACAACCTATATTGGCAACTCCTGCCATATTGTGGCCTGCAGAAAGGTGCACGTTGGCCGCAATGTTTTGATTGCCGATCGCTGCTACCTGTCAGACAATCTGCATGACTACCGGGACATTGATCTTTCTATTGATGACAATCCACTGCTGGTCCCCGGGGAAATCCAGGTGGGGGACCATAGCTGGCTAGGCGAAAACGTCTGTGTTTACGGCAACGTCACGATTGGTAAGCACTGCGTCATTGGTGCCAACAGTGTAGTCACTAAAGATATTCCTGACTTTTCTGTGGCTGTAGGCAGTCCGGCACGCGTCGTCAAACGCTACGACTTCGTTTCCAGGCAGTGGCGCAAAACTAACCCAGACGGGAGCTTCTGCCCGACCGCCGAGCTAGAGCGGAGCGCCGAGGCGCAGCCCCCAAATCGAGCGCAGTGGCTGTGCAACACCTCAGAGGTGTTGCACAGCCGCTAGCAGCGGTGTTGAAAACATCACAAGCCTCCGAAGCAGACTGCCGCTGATGACCCAACGGACTTTAACCAAAGGTCCAGTCTCAATTTCTGAGCGATAGCAATCGCCGTTTAATAGAAATAGCTTTAAATCGGGATTAATTGGCGCGACCGCATGCCGAATAGCCCTGGCTCTGCTGGTTATTCAGTGTCCTTAGCTATTCGGCCAGCGCAATTGTTAAGCAGAAACCATCGATTCCAAGTAGGGGCGGGCTAAAAAGTAGCTGGCAATGCTTTTAGCATCAATCGCTTCTCCCGCCAAAATCGCTTTTTCCAGTTCCGCCGGGGTCATCAGCACGACCTCCATGTCTTCGTCCTCATCCATATCAGGCGGCGTTTCTAATTTCTCTAGATCGCTCGCCAAATAGGCATAGATAAACTCGTCGGAGTAGCCTGGAGCCAGAGGAAACTTGCCCAGAGGTTGCCAGGTGCTGGCGCGGTAGCCCGTTTCTTCTTCAATTTCCCGATATACCGTTGCAGCAGGCGATTCTCCCGGCTCAATGGTGCCCGCCGGAAACTCCAGCAGTCGCCCCTGCACAGCGAAGCGGTACTGCCGCACGAGCACGAGCTTGCCCTCTGGCGTCAGCGGAATGACTAGCGCTCCCCCGGGATGGCGCACGCATTCCCAGTCCCCTACAGCTTTGTTGGGCAGGCGTAGACGAATGACTTCAAAATTGAACTTGCGGCCCTCGTAAAATAGGCGCTGCTTGAGCAGTTGGGGCGGTTCATGACCAAGGGGCATAGGACGTCCTGATGGTGTTGCTAAGGATTTTTACCAGTGTCTCAGGCTGTTTGCTCCCCATTGAAGCTCTATTAGCCACGGGTTGACTACAAATTAATCTCAAGTTAAGGGAAATACTTTACAGTTCGTTAAGTTTGCTAAAGCTCCAGTAAACGCACGCCGCTGCGATCCACCGCCTCAGTCAGCTGAGCTAAAGTCTTACCCGAGATCGGATCAACCCAATGTGGAGCAATTTCTGCCAGCGGCACCAGCACAAATGCCCGCTCGTGCATTCGAGGATGGGGAATTTGCAGGGTCGGGGTGGTCAGCACCAGGTCATCAAATAAAAGCAAATCGAGATCCAGCAGCCTGGGCCCCCAGCGCTCGCGGCGCACCCGGCCAAAGCTAGCTTCAATTTGCAGCAGCTCTCGCAGCAGCGCTTCTGGCGCCAGGCAGGTATCCAGCAGGGCGGCGCAGTTGACGTAATCCGGCTGAGGTGGACCCACCGGCGCGGTCTGATAGAGGCGGGAGTGGGCGCGAAGCTCAATACTATCGGCATCCGCCAGAGCGGCTAGAGCAGCCTGTAGAATCTGCCGAGAGTCGCCTAAATTGCTGCCAAGCGCGATCGCACAGGGAACCGTTCGCATAAGGTTTGGTGCGGCTGGGCCGCTGGTGAGCGGGGGGTGAGCATAGTCTCTTATGCTAACG
>DATNQE010000745.1:0-8128 GCA_036702895.1 Trichocoleus sp.
TAACTCTCTTTATCTTTGTCTACATGCTGGTGGGAGCAAGCAGCTTTGGCCACAAGCTGCAGCGAGGGCTAGGAACTGGGCATCCAATGCTGTTTCGCCTAGAGATGTTTAGCCGCAGCATCAGCGTTTATATCTTAATCAAGACCTGGCTAGGGGCCATGGCGGCTATCGGACAAATCCTGCTGCTGCTGGTGCTGGGAGTCGATTTTGCCCTGCTGTGGGGAGTGCTCTCGTTTCTCTTCAACTACATTCCCACGATTGGCTATGTGATTGCTCTGGTGCCCCCAGTGCTGATGGCGCTGCTGCAGTTTGGCTTGGTCAAAGCCATCATTGTCTTTGTTGGCTATGCCGTCATTAACAACTTTTTTGATGTTGTGCTGGGTCCTCGCTACCTGGGTAGAGGGCTCGATCTCTCCGCTTTGGTTACCTTTCTGGCAGTCATTCTGTGGGCCTGGATTTTTGGCCCCATCGGCGCCTTTCTGGCCCTGCCGTTGACGGTCATGCTGAAGCGGGTAGTGCTAGAGGCCTATCCCGATAGCCAGCTATTTGCAGCCTTGATGGGATCCGATGAAGACGGAGCGCGAGAGCAGTTAAATGATGGCTTGAAGGAGTAAGCGCAGAGACGCTACAAGAGTAGAAGTCTAAAGCTTTGACACAATCGGACCACGTTGCTCCGTTTCGTTGATAGCGTGAAGGAGAGCAACCGCTTGAACAGCGTCCTTAAATAGCTGCCACTTGATGTTTTTAACCTCGTTCAGATAACCAGCTTCACCCTAAATCTAAGCCTCCTATAGTTATTTTCATGGAGTCGAGCCAACCGTTTTTGAGAAGGCTCCAAAGACGTTAGAGAAGGCACTTAAAGAGCACTATAGCGCTACTAAAAAGATACCGAGAAGGTATCAAAAGGGATGCGCCGCAGCTGTTCCATGTATTTGGAGCTGTGAGTGCTTTTACAGAAAATTTCTCAAAATAGCCTTTTGGACTATCGCACTTCTCCCTATTGCACTTCCCTGTAGTGACCACCTTCTGACAAGCTCTCCTAGGCTTCAAAGTATTTGGGGAGCTGTCAGGAATTGCTTTTTGAGCGGGAGCAAAGACGGTCCCACAAACTATTGCAATCTCAACTTTTTCCACCTTTCCTTACTCCTCTCGTCCCCTAGCACCGCTGCAAGTACCGCTACCGTATGGTTCAGTCTTCCTCCCATAGTCAACACCGCCGTTTAGCGAAGTGCCCCACTGGCATCCGCGGACTCGACGATATTACCTACGGTGGCCTGCCCCTGGGTCGGCCTACTTTAATCTGCGGTCAAGCAGGCTGCGGCAAGACGCTTATGGCCATGGAGTTTTTGGTGCGAGGTGCGATTGGGGCCGGGGAGCCGGGTGTTTTTATTTCCCTGGAGGAATCTACCGACGAGCTAGCTCAGAACGTGGCTTCCTTGGGCTGGGACCTGGACACGCTGATAGACAAGGGATTGCTCGTCCTCGACTACGTTCACATCGAGCGCAATCAGATCGAAGAAACTGGAGCTTATGACCTGGAAGCGCTGTTTGTGCGCATTGGTTATGCCATTGATCGGCTTGGGGCTAAACGCGTCGTTTTAGATACGCTGGAGACTCTCTTTGGGAGCCTTTCCGATGCCGCTCTTGTGCGCTCCGAGCTGCGGCGGCTCTTTCTCTGGCTCAAAAGCAAGGGGGTTACCGCCATCATTACCGCCGAGAGCGGTGACAACACCCTTACCCGCCACGGCATTGAGGAGTACGTTTCTGACTGTGTGCTGGTGCTCGACCAGCGCATTCAGCAGGACCTATCGACTCGGCGGCTGCGCATCGTCAAGTATCGGGGCTCGCAGCACAGCTCCAACGAGTATCCCTTCCTGATCGAAAACGACGGCATTGTGGTGCTGCCGGTAACGTCGGTCGATCTCAACTACGGAGTTTCGTCAGAGCACATTTCCACAGGGGTCGAGCGACTAGATGCCATGCTTGGCGGCGAGGGCATCTACCGCGGCAGCACTGTTTTGATTTCGGGCACGTCGGGGACGGGCAAAAGCTCCCTCAGCGCCCATTTTGCCAGCGCTAGCTGCCAGCGAAGCGAGCGCTGTCTATACGTGGCCTTTGAGGAATCCGCCAACCAGATTATTCGCAATATGCACTCAATTGGCCTTGAGCTAGAGGGGTTTGAGCAGGCGGGCCTACTCAAGTTTCACGCCTTGCGCCCCACTTTTTATGGTCTGGAGATGCATCTGGTAAAGATTTGCCAGATTGTGCAGGAGTTTGAACCCAAGATGGTGATTTTTGACCCTATCTCCAGCGTCAACTCTGCCGGAGTGTTCCACCATATTCAGTCATTTCTCACGCGCCTGGTGGACTTTCTAAAGACGCAGGGCATTACTACGGTGATGACAAACCTGACGGCGGGCGGCACTGATTTGGAGTCAACCGACATCGGTATCTCCTCGCTGATGGATGTCTGGCTGCTGCTGCGGGATCAAGAAACCAACGGCGAGCGCAACCGGCTGCTGTTTGTGCTTAAAGCGCGCGGCATCCACCACTCTAATCAAGTGCGTGAGTTCTGCATGACCAGCCAAGGCATCGAAATGCTCGATGCCTACCTGGGCGCAGATGGTGTGTTCACCGGCACAGCGCGGCTGATGCGGGAATCTCAAGCGCTGGCGGAGGCTCAGGCTCGGCAGCAGGCTGTTGAGCGCCAGCAGCGGGAAATTGAGCGCAAGCGGCAGATTATGCAGGCTCAAATCCAGGCGCTGCAGGCCCAGTTTGAATCTGAAAAGGAAGATATTGAACGGCTCATTCACCAGACCCAGCAAGATGAGAGGCGCTTGATTGAGGATCAGCAGTCGCGAGCTAAGTCTCGATACGCCGACGCACTCGAGACCGATACCACTACCGACCATGGCCGTTTGACCCATTAGCCTCCCGGCTGAAAACCGCAACCTAGGGAAATTCATGTCTTTATTCGATAGAACGCCGCCCACCCATAATCCCAAAGTCGGCAACCAGGAGGCTCTGGACTATTTGGCGGAGCACAACCTGGAAAGATATATCTTGCGCCTGTATGTAGCCAAAAACAGCTTGCGATCGCTCCGAGCCATCCAGCGCATTCAAAGCCTCTGCGAAGAGCGTCTGCCGGGGCGCTACGAGCTAGAGATTGTCGATATCTACGAGGAACCCGAACGGCTAGAGCAAGACCAAGTCTTTGCCGTGCCCACCTTGATCAAGCAGCTACCGCCGCCCCTACAGCGGCTAATCGGGGACATGACCGATATCGAAAAGCTAATTACCTGCCTCGATATTTAAAGTGGGTCTTCTCAGATCTCCACTCTCCGATGTCTAGCCTCAAGGTGCCTAGTGGTTTCAGGGCAACACTAGCGTGGCTGTGTTGTCGAGGCGCTGGGGGTTACCCTCGCTGTCGGTAGTACTAAAGCGCTCTAGCAGCCGCCGAGAGGCGGGGGGCAAGTGAGAGAAATCAAAGTGGGGATCGCCAGCGGCAATCGTTGCCCAAAAGTGTTTAAGGCTCGGGGCTAGCGCTTCGGCCTCGGCCAGCGGCAAACTCAGCGGCGGGCTGCTGAGAAATTTCACCATGAAGGGCAAGGAGCGATCGCACATCCAGCTGTACGAGTACTCTTTCAAATTGGGCCAACCCGGCACCGAGGCCAAATGCTGCGACTGAATATCTACGGTGAGCTGCCCGTCGTCGCGCCGCTCCACCTCCAGTACTCGGTAGGGATGCGGGTAGCTCACCAGGGAGCCGGTCAGCACCTCGCACAAGCCGCCCTGGCGAGCCACATCCTGAACGTGGAGGTGGCCCGTAAACAAAAGCCGCACTCCGGCCTGCTCCAGTCGCTGCCGCAACGCTCGGTGGTTTTGCAGCAGATAGCGCCGCCCCAGAGGGCTCTTGGCCTGCCCCGGCACGTGCTCCAAGACATTGTGGTGCAGCATCACCAGTACCAGATCGCCCTGAAGCGTCGGCAAAATGTCATCTAGCCAGGCCAACTGGATCTCATCCAGGTGCCCCATAGGCAGCAGCGCCCCGTCGTCAGCAAACACGTTTGAGTTCAGCCCAACCACTTGAACCCCCGGCAGGGGCTGAGCCAGGTAATACGGCGTTTTGCCATCCCAATATCCAAACTCCTGGTGGATCTGCGCAAACTCATCAAAGGCAATGGCCGCACCTTGCCCATCGCGAGCAATGACATCGTGGTTGCCCGGCACCACGTAGACTGGAAAAGGCAATTCGCTGAGCCGCTGCGCTAACCACTGGTGGTTCACCCGCTCGCCGTGCTGGGTCAAGTCCCCCGGCATCAGCAGGAAATCGAGATCCAGCGTCACCAGATGAGCCAAAATTTGCTCTAGCGCCGGAATGCTGACCTCGACCAGGTGAAAGCGGTTGGGTGCATCCCAGATAGTTTCGGGCAGAGCAATGTGAGGATCGCTAATGACGGCAAAGCGGAAGCGCTGTCCCATAAACCGAATTGTCAACTTAGGGGTGTTTCAGATAGGCAAAACCGTTTCCAGCCTACTCTGTTGCACTGCACTTCGGCAGGCTTTTGCCTAGTCTGACTGCTCTTAAACCACTTTCAGGAGGTTTTTCTTGGCCGTCGTCCGCGTTCGTCAGCACGTCAATCCCCTCAGCGACAAGTACCAGCAGCCAACCCCGCCCCCCAACTGGGCTGAGGTATTTGCCCGCCCCGAGCAGCCCCTCCATATCGACATTGGCTGCGGCAAAGGGATTTTCGTCAGCCAGATGGCCGTGCTCCGGCCCGGCTGGAATTTTCTGGGCTTTGAAATTCGCCAACCGCTAGTCGAGCAGTCCCTCAAGCGCCGCGATGAAGCCGGGCTGACCAACCTGCACTTCCTCTTTGGCAACATCAACATCTCTTTTGTCGACCTGATGGAGAGCCTGCCGCCCGGTGCCCTTGGCTGCGTCAGCATTCAGTTCCCCGATCCTTGGTTCAAAAAGCGCCACCAGAAACGCCGCGTTGTGCAGCCCGAGTTGGTAAGCGCGATCGCAACCTACCTCCCCCCCGGTCGCCAGGTCGTCCTTCAGTCCGACGTTAAGGACGTCGCAGAAGATATGTGCGATCGCTTCAGCGAGCACTCCGCCTTTCACCGCACCAGCAGCGAGTGGCTACCCGATAGCCCGTTCCCTGCCCAAACTGACCGAGAAAGAGTCACGCTGGAAAAGGGGCTGCCGGTGTATCGGGCAGTTTTTGAGCGGGGTTAGGGGTATAGGGTTCAGGGTCTAGGGTTGCTAAACAGTCCCCATGCCCTGCACCTTGCACCCTGCACCCGCCACCCTGCACCCTACCTCCCTAAATCCACGACTCTAGCCACCACCGCCAGCTCAGGGCTTCTGGCGACAGCCGCAGGCCTAAGTACACAGGTAGCCAAAAGCAGAATGCCAGCCCGATGAGCCCTAACAGCAGCAGGGCTGGCTGCCGGGAGGACTTTCGGTCGTGGATGAGCCAGCGGGTGAGAAGATATGCGATCGCAACTACGCTAAAAGCCAGTGCACCCATGTAGTGATATAAAAAGGTGCAGCGCTGCACGAATGCCCAGGGCAACCAGTTGGCGGCGTAGTTCACGAGTAAAAAGACGGCTATCGGGTCGGCTTGTAGATCTCGATCAGGGTATTTATCGGCAAGAGAGCGTTCTGCAGGAGGTTGGCTAGAGGGGTGGCGCAGAGAATACACCCAGCCTGTACGAGCGGCTTTCCGCCAACGGCTCAGCTCTCGGCCCAGTAGTGCCAAGATTGCAGCCGTCGAGAGCCACCATAAAATTGGGTTGCCCAATCCCTGCACTACATATTCGCCCGGCGGTAGCCCCTCAGAGGTGCTCGTCACGGCACGATAGAAATAGGCAACCGGGCGCAGCAGCAGCGGCCAGCTGTACCAGGTAGAGCAGTAGGGGTGAGCATTGGCATCGGCCCCAATAAACTGGTGAGCCTGCCAGAGCTGCCCATGAATCTCCAGCAGCGAAACGCCCATGAGCCGCAGGTGGGGCAGCCAGATCAAGGCATAGGCCCCTAGGGGAACAAGGCCCCCATAGGCCAACAGCTCTGAGCCGGTGAGCTGCCGAATTGCACTAGGCACGCCTCTGTGCCAGAAGAACTGGCGAGGCAAGCGGCTCATTCCCCAAAGCAGATAAATTCCTAATAGGAAGCCTGCACCGTTCCATTTGGTTGCGATCGCACAGCCAAACGCTATCCCTGCCCCCAAAAGCCCCATCCAGCGTTGCCGCTGACCGGCTGCCCTCAGCAGACCGACCTGCCCCAGCAGCCCAAATAGCAGCCAGTAGATATTAATTAGGCCAAAGCGCGACTCCACAAGGGTCAGCCCCTCCAGGAGCATGAGCCCCCCAGCCACTCCGCTAAAAATCAGGCGGTGCTGCAGCCTGTATCTAACGCTCAGCCGGTATGCCAGCAGGGCCACCAGCGGCGGCAGACAGGCGCCGGCCAGCGCGCTCACCCAGCGGTAGCTCCACGGACTTAACCAGATTCCTGCCTCGGTATTGCTGGCTAAGCCGAAGGCCTGAGTGAGCGGGTTAACCAGAGCAATGCCCAGGGCAATGAGGTATTTGCTGAGAGGCGGGTGAGCATCAAAGAACGGCTGCTGCCGCAGATAATCCACCGCAAACCGCACATAAAACACCTCGTCAAACACCAGGGTATTAAACTGCCCCAGGCGCCAAAACCGCAGCGCCAGAGCCGCCAGGAAAAGGCCGGTTAACACCGCTGGCAGCAGGTAGGTGGACGACGAATCAGGCGGACGAGACATTCAAAAGAGAACAGGAGAGGCGGTAAAAATCAACCAGCAAAAAATTTTAGAACGACGCCACAGCCCCTCCACACCCCTCACTTGGGACATTGAGACAGCAAGAAAAGAAGAGCGAATGAGGGTAGAGAGCAATTCGCTGACATGGCAAAGATTTACGCTAAAGACTTTAGCAGTGGCTGCTCCCCAAACCGCATCCTCCAGTCCGCCATACCCTAAACCCTCCTATACCCTGTTCCAACCCCCAACCCTCAGAGCCCCCATGAACAATGCAGATCAGCGGAAATACGCTCCCGCAACGGAGCGCAACCGGGAGCCTATTTTAGCCGTCTTAAAGCAGGTGCTGCCGCCCTCAGGAGACGTGTTGGAAATTGCTAGCGGCAGCGGACAACACGCTGTCTACCTTGCCCCTCAACTGCAACCACGCCGCTGGCTACCGAGCGATCCTAACCCTCGGGCAAGGGACAGCATTCAGGCGTGGATAGCCTATCAGCCAGCCGAGAACCTGCTGCCGCCGCTTGATTTAGACGTGGCTGATCCAGCTTGGTCGCAGCGGGCCGTGGCGGCAGCTTCCGCAGGGGCAGACGCCACAGTGCCAACTGCCAGGGCAGTCCCAGGGGCAGCCCTTCACATTACCGCCATCGTCAATATCAACATGATTCACATTTCGCCCTGGGAGTGCTGCCTTGGGCTGCTGGCAGGAGCCGAGAGGATATTGCCGCCAGAGGGTGTACTGTACCTATATGGCCCTTTTTGGCAGCAGGGGCGACCTGCCGCGCCCAGTAACGAAGCGTTTGATCAGTATCTCCGATCGCAAAATTCTGCCTGGGGTATTCGCTCTTTAGAAGCAGTAGCTGAGGCGGCTGCCCAGCATCAATTGAGCCTGGCAAAAGTTTTTGAAATGCCCGCCAACAACCTTTCTATAGTGTTTAAACGGGAGTAGCGCTAGGGATCGAGCCTTTTTTTGATCTCGTGAAGCGCGGTGCAAGTTGGTACAATCAGGGGTTGAATCACACACAAAACGTAACAATGCTGGTTCTGCCTAGGTCGCTGCTGCGTCAGTTCAGCCAGAGCCGCCATTGTTCTAATCCGTAGGAGGATTCCCTGTGAGAACTCAGCTTGCCCTTATCTCTGCCCTGGCTGCCGTGGGCTTGGCCTGGAGCCTGCCCGCATCGGCAGCCCAAGGAGATCACCTCGTGCCGCTGCCGGCAGATACCCTGGCAGATTCTCTGGCGCTACCGTCGGAAACGCCGCTGCTAGCTCAATTGAGCAGCGCTCAGCAGGACCAGCTCGACGAGCTTCTGCGACAGGCTGAGGATAAGGTCAACGCGAGGGAT
>DATNQE010000747.1:0-4485 GCA_036702895.1 Trichocoleus sp.
AAGCTGCTGCTCCACTGCAGCTAGTTGAGGGCTAGAGCTAATCTCAGGGTCATCCCTCCATTTGGAGCTTGCTATGCTAACCGTTCGCACCCTTAAGCACATTCCTACGAGCCGAACGATTCCCAGTTTTCGCGCCTGCCGCACCGCCAGCCAAATGGCGCACAGTCAGCTCCAGGACCAGGGCCGCCGAGTTGCTGGCTATGCCCAAATGCTGGCTAATCAGGCTCAGCGGCAAGAACTCGAACTAACATGGCGGAGTCGGCGCTAAATGGGGTGCTAGATAGAGCGCTAGACTGAGACTTTAGGCTGAGGCCATGACCTCCGAAGACGCCATCCAGCGATCCCCTGATGTTGCTATTGAGCCCCGCAACGGTAAAGATGCAGGCCTTGCTCCCCTACTGCTGACTGTCATTGTGCTAGTGCGGCAGCTAATGGAAGCACAGGTGATTCGTCGTATGGAGGCTGGGCAGCTCAGCGATGAAGATCTTGACCGCGCTGCGGAAAGCATTCGGCAATTGGAGATGCAGGTTCTCCATCTCTGTGAAGTTTTTGAGGTAGATCCGGCTGATTTGAATCTGGAGCTGGGCGATGTGGGTACTCTCTTGCCTAAGGAGGGGGGGTACTACCCGGGGGAAACGTCCCAAAGCCCAACAATTCTGGAGCTGCTAGACCGACTTCTCAGTACGGGGGTTGTGGTTGAAGGGGATCTAGACCTGGGCTTGGCACAGCTCAACCTGATCCACGCCAAACTGCGCCTAGTGCTGACCTCTAAGCCGATTTAGAGGATATTTGAAAGATCTTTTGATGCTCATTCTGCAAAGAGCTCTCTGAATCCCTGAAAAATTGGAAATTTTTCATCCCTTTCTGGAGGGGCAGCGGGACCCAAACAGGCTAAAGCGCTCCTCAAACAGCCTCCTAGTTTGGGAACAGTTTGAGAGCTGTTTGAAAGCTGTTTGAGAAACTGAAAAACACTCTGGGCAAAGCCCGCCCCCCTGACCTATGGCAAATCGCTACTACCTGTACGGCATTTTTCCCACTCCTGGCCCCACCGAATTAGGCATTGAAGGGTTAGATAAGCGGCCGACTCAAGCCTTTACCCTAGATGGGTTTTCGTTCTTGTATTCCGAGACGGAGCAGGAGCGCTATCTGGCGAGCCGTAAAAATCTGCTGGGCCATGAAAAGGTGCTGGAGGAAGCCATGCGCCATGGCCACCGCACCCTACTACCGCTCCAGTTTGGCTTGATTATTGAAGGTTGGGAGCAGGTCAGAGCGCAGCTAGTCGAACCTCACGGTAATGGCTTGAACCATTTGTTTGAGCGACTAGAGGGACGCCGTGAGGTTAGCGTTAAAGTGCTTTGGGATCAGGCAGCCGAGCTGGAGATGCTGATGCAGGAGAACGAGGGGCTGCGGCAGGAACGCGATCTCCTAGAGGGCAAACAGCTCAGTATGGACCAGGTGATTCGTATTGGTCAGTCTATTGAGCAGGCGGTCAATGCTCGTAAAGAGGGCATCATTGCAGCATTTCGAGCTGCTCTAAATCCGCTGGCAGTGGAAGTTCTAGAGAACGACCCAATGATGGACACCATGATCTACAACGCGGCTTATCTGATCAATTGGGACGACGAGCCCGCTTTTAGTGAAGCCATTGAGGCACTAGATGCCCAATTTGAGGAGCGCCTGCGCATCCGCTACAACAATTTCACCGCGCCGTTCAACTTCGCACAGCTGGATCAGCTGGATTAACTATGTTTTTAGATCTGCTATTTCTGCCAGTAACCGCGCCAATTAATGGAGTGACCTGGATCGCGGAAAAGATTATTGACCAAGCCGATGGCCAAACCAACGATCTAGAGATTTTGCAGAAGCAGCTGCTGGCCCTACAGCTGGCCTTTGACATGGGAGAAGTAGCTGAGGAGGAGTTTGAGGAGCAAGAGGAAGCGCTGCTACTTGCCATTGAGGACTTGCAAAATCAGGAGCTAGCTGAGGCAGATTAGCCGCAGCTATTCACAGCTTAGGCTCCCCTCCTATCATGCACTTCGAGGTGCTTAGGATTGCGATCTCACAGAGATTAAAAACATCCCTACAGCAGCGGCCATTGCCCCTAAAATCCTTTACCTTGCAAAAAATGTTTCACAAAGCAGGGAAAGAAGGGGAATGCCATGGCAGCATCGAGCCCATGCACGAGGCTTTAGAAACAAATACTTTTGGCCCTATTTTGCTAGCCCAGGCGTTTGTCCCGCTGATGCAGCAGCAGGGGTATGGGCGCATCGTCAACGTCTCGTCCGGCATGGGGCAGTTAGAAGACATGGGCGGCGGATACCCGGCCTACCGAATTTCTAAAACAGCGCTCAATGCCGTAACGCGAGTTCTAGCCAGTGAGCTTGCAGGCACCAACATCAAAGTGAATTCGGTATGTCCTGGTTGGGTGCAGACGGACATGGGCAGCGCGGGAGCTCCCCGCACACCACAGCAGGGAGCCGATAACCGTGGTGTGGCTGGCAACTCTCCCAAACGATGGTTCCAACGGAGGCTTTTGGCGCGATGGCCTTCAGGCCGGTCTACACCCCTCGCCCCTACTCCCTCGCTCCCTTCCTGGCAAAGCCAAAACGCTTCAGGTTGGGTCAGCCGTTTGCTCAGTCAGCCACTCCAGATAGGCGCCTGACCCATTGACAATCGGCAGGGCAATCATTTCGGGCACCTCATAGGAATGAAGCTCCCTCAGACAAGTTTCTATCTGCGGCAGATGCTCCAAGCGGGTTTTGATCACTAACTGCCATTCGCTGTCGTGGTGCAGCTGTCCCTGCCAGCGATAGACCGACTGCATCGGGAAGAAATTGACACAGGCAGCCAATGAAGCCTCCACCAGGTAGTCTGCTAACCGGAGAGCTTCATCTTGAGAGCTAGCAGTGACCAGAACGACCCCGTAGATTGCCATGGCCCCAGGTGCTAGAGGGTGAGAGGGAACGGACTAGAAGTTGAGGCGATCAATGAACTCGGATTGCTCTAGGGTGTCGCGAGCAGGGCGATGAGTCCACCGGGTAGTTCCCTCAACCGCCTCTAGTAGATAGTCGCGGGCAGCTTTGGGCAGCACAGCATCGGTAAACTCTGTGCCCTCAACGCGGGCGCCGTCTAGAGAAGCATCGCCCAAGTGGGCGCGGGTTAGATCGGCCCGGCTAAGGTCAACCCCATTTAGGCGAGCCTCCCACAGAACAGCCCCAGTCAGGTCAGAGCAGCTCAGGTTGGCTCCCACCAAGCTGACTCCTCGCATAGTGGCGTGGGCCAAGTTAGCCGTACTGAGGTTGGCGTTGTCAAGGTTAGCGCCGTTAAGCTTGGCGTCTTTGAGATTGACCCCGCTGAGGTCCATACCGTGGAGATCTACTCCGTTGAGCCAGGCGCCCTCTAAATTAGCTGCATCTAGTCGGGTGGCATCGAGCTCGGCGCCGCTGAGGCGAGCACTGCCCAAGTGAGCCCAGGCCAAGTTGGCACCACTTAGGTTGGCACCTCGCAGGTTCGCTCCGCATAAATTGGCCCCACAGAGGTTGGCGCCGCTGAGGTTGGCCCGGCTGAGGTTGGCGTGGCTCAGGTTGCTGCCGCTTAACAAAGCTCCAGTGAGATCGGATCTAACTAGAAAGGAGCCCCGCAGATTTGCTTTGGTCAGGTCGGCCTTGGTCAGGCAGCTCTCGCTCATTTTGGCAAAGCTAAAGTCAGCCCAGTTGAGCCTGGCGTCCTTGAGGTTTGCTTTTGTTAAGAAACTGCGCGTTAAGTTAACACCCGTCAGGTTAGCTCCGGTAAGGTTGACGTCGACCAAAATGCGATTGGCCAAGTCGGCCCCGCTGAGGTGGATGCCTGAAAACTCCCGGTAGCCAGATTCGTATAGCTCTAGGAAATAGTTGATGTGCATAGCACGGCGATAACTGGCCGGTGGTTGATGAGACCAGCGAGCGGCGACGAGGGGCACGGCGCTTTCCCCCAAAATTGCAGGAATTTGGTGATGGAAATAACAGTTTCCAGCCCTAAAACAACTCGTTATAGAGCATCTTTAGGGTTTGCGCCTCTGGATAGATTTCCCTAGCCAGGTGAGCGCAACAATATGGAACGTGGTGTTTGAAACTATTTTTAATTTCTTCTTAAGGATCTATTTATGGAGAGCCCTAAACTCTTCTCCTAAGCCTACTTGCTGAGAGAGCTACTGTTTGCTTTCTTTGACTTTGATTGATAAATCGGATTGAAACTTAGTAGTTTCACGAGGAAGATTACGAATATGCGGCGAGCAGGTTTAACTATTCTGTGGGTTGGTTTTGTGGTCTATGCCTTTCTACTAGCCCCTCCCAATCAACCAGACACAGCCGATTTAATTCTTAATCTTGTAACAGGTCAATGGCAGGGGATCAACCCAGCGGTAATAGCGGTGTTCAACCTCCTGGGTATTTACCCTATGATCTACGCCTGTGTAGCCCTTATAGATGGGCAAAACCAGCGGGTCTG
>DATNQE010000765.1:0-3130 GCA_036702895.1 Trichocoleus sp.
AAGGTTCAATGCGAAGCCAACAGAACTCATGCAAAGAGGTTTTCTGGCCGTAGAGTTGCTGCGCCCCCTAATCGCACGGATTGTTGCTTGGGTGGCAACCCCCCAAACCCCCCGATGGAGGGCGGGCGTGCCCTCCAAACCTCCTTCGCTAGAAGTCCCCCGCCATCGGCACTGCTTCGTTGGTTCATCTAGGCTTTGAATGAGTGTGTAAACCTTCCTGCTTTCGGGGGTCTAGGGCTTTGTTACGTGCTTATTGGGGGTTGGCGCTTCTCGGTAAGTCTCTGGAGCTGGTGCTGAGGATTTGAGCGACCCATCGCGTTTGCCGAATCAATCCGTTTAATGCTTCCCTACCCTCTCTCATCGCGCAGGACGTAGCCAACCCCCCTCACGGTGTGGATTAGGCGCTTCTCGGCAGCCGCCTCTAGCTTCAGCCGCAGGTAGCGGATGTAGACTTCAATGATGTTGGAGTCGCCCATGAAGTCGTAGCCCCAGACCTCTTCGAGAATGCGATCGCGTGTTAACACCTGCCGGGCGTGGGTCAGCAGAAACTCCAGCAGGTCGTACTCCTTTGCGGTTAGCTCAATGCTGCGCTGGCCGCGCGTGACCTCACGGGACTTGCGGTTGAGGGTTAGATCGTCAAACACCAGCAGTTCTGCTTCGGGCGGGTCGATGCGGCGCAGGTGAGCCCGCACCCGCGCCAGCAGCTCCTCAATGCTGAAGGGTTTGACCACGTAGTCGTCGGCTCCAGCATCGAGCCCCTCGACCCGGTCACTCACCTCATCCTTAGCGGTGAGCAAAATAATCGGTACCTGTACCCCCGTCTGCCGCAGCCGCCGGCAAATCTCGATTCCGCTCAGGCCAGGCATCATCCAGTCGAGAATAATCAGGTGAGGGTCTTGATCTCGAGCGGCCATTAAACCAGAGAGTCCGTCGTGAGCCACATTAACGCTGTAGCCTTCGTAGGACAGCTCTAGCTCAACGAATTTGGCCAGCTTTGCTTCGTCTTCGACCAGGAGAATGCGAGCGCTCATAGGAGTTGCAGGGGTAAACGAGGGACGGAGCGGGAGAAGTACTGATTAGGCGCTTTAAGAGATAATTTTGAGCGTGAAGAGCTGCTTACCCGTTATTCTGCTTCGACTTTAGTAACCCAAGCTGAGAGAATCCTGATAGCGGATGGAGCAAAAATTAGCTCACTCTCAGAGAAAATTCAGGCAGAGGGGTTGTAATAGAGTAGTTTCCGTAGGGACTTCCTGGCTGCTCCTATGCAACCCCACTCTCGTCAATCCTTTCGGGTTTCCCTGTGGCTCTGGCTGGCAATCTGCGCGGTAGCCCTGGTTGTGCTGCCTGCTGCTCAGGCCGAGGCCCAGTCCGCCGCTCAAAGTGCCGCATCTGAAGGGGTGTTGCAGCTGCTCCAGGCGTGTCTAGTAGCAGCTTTAGACTGGATCAACGGCCTGGGTGCGATCGCACCCCTAGCCTTTATCGGGCTCTACATAGTGGTCACGGTTGCTTTTGTGCCGGCTTCGGTCGTAACGCTGGGCGCTGGAGCGGTTTTTGGCATCGTTCAGGGATCGGCTTTGGTCTTTGTGGGGGCGATGCTGGGCGCGGTAGCCGCGTTTTTGGTGGGGCGCTACCTGGCCCGACGATGGGTCGCCGACAAAATTGCGGGCAGCTCCAAATTTAAGGCTATTGACGATGCCGTTGGGCGTGAGGGCCGCAAAATTATTTTCCTGCTTCGCCTGTCTCCGGCTTTTCCCTTCAACCTGCTAAATTACGCCCTCGGCCTTACCCAGATATCGCTTAAGGACTACGCGCTGGGCACCGTCGGCATTCTGCCCGGCACCATCTTGTATGTCTACTTAGGATCGCTGGTTGGTAACCTTGCCACCCTGGGGTCAGACCAAAGCCTCGCCAACCCGCAGGCCGCCACCGTACAGTGGGGGGTGCGCATTGTAGGGCTGCTAGCCACCGTAGCTATCACTGTGTACATCACCTCCTTAGCCCGCCAAGCTCTTAAGGCAGCAGTTCCTGAAACGACCCCGGCAGCCGATGCCCCAGATCATCCCTGAGATGAAGCCTAAGAGCACCCGCCCTGCCGCCCAATGGGTCAATGGAGCAGGGCACCGCTGCCGCCCTACCGCCGTCAGAAGGGAGTATCCTGTAGACGGCAATGAGCAGGGCTCACGGGAGAGCGCATGGGGCGGTTGAGGCAGTTTGTGGGAGTAGTGCTGGCGGCGATGATGCTGCCTATTTGCCTAATGGGGCTAGGTTGGACTAAGCCATCGGCGGGCTCTTCCTCAGCAGGCACCATTAAAGTCATTTCAACCACGGCTTCAGCCACCGTTGCGGCACCTGCAACACCCGCCACTACTACACCCGCCACCACTGCAGCCCCAGCCGCGGCGGCGGTGGGCCAGGCCGTTGTGCTAGACGGCCAGCCTCTGTTTCAGGTAGGCGGTGCCGGCGAACTCACCGCCCAAGAGCGGGCTAGCTCCATTGAGCAGGAGCTTAATGAGCTGGCTGCCGACCCCGACCCTAAGACCATCTTTTTAGAGGTGCGCAATGAGGTGCCGGTGATTTTGGTCAACGGCGACTACCTGATGAGCGTGACCCAGCTCGATGCCACTTTGGGGCGCAGCGAAACCCCCCGGGCTCAGGCCGAGCGCCTCAGCCGCGCTCTACAAACCGCTCTTAATCGGGCTCAGCAGGAGCGCCAGAAGGGCTATTTATCCCAGGCCCTGCTCTACGCGGCCCTGGCCCTGTTAGCGGCAGCGGCGGCGCACTGGCTGCTAGGCCGCCTCTGGTTCCTCACCCTGCGGCCGCTGATGGCGGCTATTACTTTTTCCCACCAGGAGGATGAGCCTGAAGCCACCGGCAGCAATCTGCTGCTGGGGCTGACCCTGGCGCTGGCGCGGTTGCTGGTGTGGCTGGGAGCAGCGCTTTATGTCACTAACCTGTTTCCCTTTACCCGTCGGCTTACCTATGCCGCTACAACCGGCCTAGCGAACGGTCTGTTTGCCCGCAGCCTGAGTCTGGGCGAGCGTAACTACTCTGTGCTCGATCTGCTGATTTTATTTGGCGTGCTGCTGGGGCTGGTAATTGCGGCTAGCGCTGTAACCAACCTGTTGCGATC
>DATNQE010000713.1:0-3725 GCA_036702895.1 Trichocoleus sp.
CTTTTGTATCTGCAGGCACAGTTTTGTAAATGATTTGTAAAGTTTGCATAGGTGAGATGCAATTATTGCATTCCACCCGCTGCTACCCCATTCTGAGACTTTCCAGGCTATTGCTAAGCTAGGGTGAACAGGCTTTCCTTCATTCTGACGACCTGCACAGATGCTGGTGCTAGCTTAGGTGATTGGAGAATCTTGAATCTCCGTTTATTGTTTAGAACCCAAAATTTAGAACCCGGCTCCCTTAGTTCAAGTCATTAATCGAAGTTCAGCCGATTTCTTCTATTAAGAGGGTAGAGCTTGACTTCTTTCTCTTCTGGTAAGTCTATATAAGCTGAGCTTAAAGAGTTGGTAAAAAGCGCTCGATCAAAAAGGATTTTTACCTTGGATTTAGCTGATGTGGCTTGCTCAATCTGTCAGAGAATCTTAAATGAGAAGTGATGGTTATGAATTAGAGATAGCTATTTTTGCAGAGTAATGCTGATATCAAGTACAAGATAGAAGGAAAGGTAAATTTTGCAATACTCACTTGAGGCCTCCTGGTCAACCTCTCCCGCTGTAACGTCACTAGGAGACTCGCCCAAAACGCTGGATGCAGCCCTAGAAACTGCCCTTGATGAGCTTTTGGCAGGGGACTTTCAGTCACGGTGGGAGACGGCTAAGCGCTTGTCCTCCTTTGGAGAAGCAGTCATTCAACCGCTCCTAGAGTGGCTGCACGACGATGAGCTTGACTGGGAAGTGCGCTGGTTTGCTACTCGGATTTTGGGTGATTTTGGTCAGGCCGAAGTCGTGTCAGCCCTGCTAGATCTCTTTGGAACGGCAGACGATGAGGAGTTGCGCCAGGGTGCCGCCGATGCGCTCACCCGAATTGGACCTTTATCAGTAACGGCGCTCAGCTGCCTCCTCCAGGACCCAGTTCGTAAGGAAGTGGCTGCTAGAGCCTTGACCCAAATTCGCCATAGCTCTACCGTTTCCCCGCTACTGACGCTCGCACAAGATGAGGCTGCTCCACTACGGGCAATGGCCATTGGGGCATTGGGCGGCTACCGAGATTCTCGCATTGGCCCAACCATTCAGGCAGCCTTAACCGATCCAGTCGCAGCAGTTCGGCTAGAAGCTGCTAGAGCCTTGGGCAATCATGGCGGATGGCTAGGGCAAGCAGATCCTGTAACGCTCTTAGAGCCTTGCTTGCAGGATTTGAGCCTGGAGGTTTGCCTGGCTGCGATCGCAAGTTTGGGCCGATTGTCTACTCCCCGTGCTGCTGAGCTTCTGCTGAAACTGGTTCAGACTGCTACCACCCCTATGCCTCTGCAGCAGGCCGCAATTCAAGCGCTGGGTTGGATGGAGACGCCAACCGCTGTTGCAAGTCTGCTGACTCTGTGGGCTGAAGCGTCTGCCGAGCAGCGACTCGTCATTTTAGCGGCGTTGTCACGTCAGAGTCATGAGACCCTAAAACAACAGGCGGCGAGGGCTGTCATGGAATGGTTGCCAGCCCTACCTGTAAGTCCAGAACAGTCGCGATTGCGCCAGCAGGCCGCGCTGGCCTTAGGTCAGCTGGGATGGGTTGAGGCGAGCTCCTTGCTGCAAACCTTGGTGGACGATCCAGACGAAGCCGTCAGCCTACATGCGATCGCAGCGCTGAGAAACTTGGACAACTTTCCAGCATCTTAGAGGCATAAATTGGGAGGGGGCAAAAAGCTTCAATTCCCGTTCACCCTCTTCTACTATCCCCGCTTTTCCGCCGCCGAGCAGCCTCTCAGCACGTTCTGCCTCCACATTTGGCAGTCTTTGATACTAAGCTGTGCCGCTGCATTTGTTATTCAGTTAACAGTGCTGTCCACCTTGAGGCGGTGCTTTGGTCATGCCGTGGGGGTAGAATTTTATGCGCATAGAGCAGTTACAGGCCTTTTTAGCTGTTGCAGATACCGGTAGCTTTCAGGCCGCTGCTCGCCAGTGTCAGGTGACCCAATCCACCATTAGTCGGCAGGTTCAGGCTTTAGAGGCAGAGTTGGATGCGCCGCTGTTCCATCGGGGTGCCCAAGCCAAGCTGACGATAGCGGGGGAGAGACTGATGCCCAAGGCCCGTCGCATGTATCAGGACTGGGTTCAGGTCAGCCGCGAGATTGCCGATCTGATGGCAGGTAAGCAGCCTGAGCTTTGTATAGCCGCAATTCAGTCCGTTTGCGCCCACTTTTTGCCTCCTGTGCTCCAACAGTTTTGCCAGGAATACCCGAACGTTCAACTGCGGGTTACGTCTTTGGGCAGCGATCGCTCCCTCAAGGTGCTGCGCGACGGCCTAGTAGACGTCGCTATTGTGATGCACAATCCTAAACTCACGACCCAGCCGGAGATGGCGATTATGCCGCTCTATGAAGAGGCAGTAGAGGTGCTGATGTCTGCAGATCATCCTTTAACTGACCACGCTACGGTTCCCTGGGAGGCGTTGGCCCACTATCCCCAAGTCGTT
The DNA here is from genome assembly GCA_036702895.1 of Trichocoleus sp. Classification (GTDB taxonomy): domain Bacteria; phylum Cyanobacteriota; class Cyanobacteriia; order Phormidesmidales; family Phormidesmidaceae; genus JACVSF01. The sequence goes on from DATNQE010000713.1 coordinate 2,465, forward strand.
TTTAAGGATGGCTACGGGATGCAGCGCCTAGTGCAGGAGCAGTTTCAGCGCTGTGAGGGCACGCTGCAAGCCGCTATGGAACTTAACACTCTAGATGCCTTTCGGGGCGTGGTGCGCCAGGGAAAGTTTGTGGCGCTTTTGCCCAAGTCGGCTTTAACTGAGTGCCGTCAGGATCCAACCTTAGCCGTTCGAGCCACGGAGTCTCCCGTGCTGAGCCGTCAGGTGGTGCTGGTGACTACCCATGACCGTCTCAGTATTCCACCGATTCAGCGGTTTTACGAGATGGTTAGGACGCTGGCCGCTGAGTTTCAGGGGCACCCTTTAATCGAGGCAGTTCCGCTGGTGGCTATTCACTAACGAACATCCTCCTACGCATTACTTTGTGAGTAGATTTATGAGTCAGGAATTTCGGGAACTGCTGAAGAAGGTGGGCAGCGGTAGCCACACCTCTAAGGATTTGAGCCGTGAAGAGAGTGCGATCGCAACTCGGCTGATGCTGCTTCAAGAGGCGACCCCCGCTCAAATTGGCGCATTCATGATCTCCCACCGGATCAAGCGGCCTACCGCTGCGGAATTGGCCGGTATGCTCGATGCCTATGCAGAACTCGGCCCCACAGTGCCTGCCATTGATAGCCGTTACCCAGTAACCGTTCTGGGCTGCCCCTATGATGGCCGCTCCCGTACGGCTCCTGTAACCCCACTGATCATGCTGATCCTGGCCGCGGCAGGTGCGCCCGTATTGCTGCACGGCGGCGATCGCATGCCAACCAAAGAAGGAATCCCCTTCATCGAAATCTGGAAAGCCTTAGGCCTACCCTTGGATCGGCTCAGTCTAGAGCAGGTCCAGCAACTGCTTCAGCGCACTGGCTTTGGCTTTGTGTACTTGCCGCGCCATTTCCCAGAAGCCCATGCCCTGGTGCCCTACCGAGAGCAGATCGGCAAACGTCCGCCCTTTGCCACCATTGAATTGATGTGGTCGCCCTATGCTGGCTCCAGTCAAACCGTAGTTGGCTACGTTCACCCGCCCACCGAAGGATTGGCTCAGCACACTTTTGCTATCCGGGGTTCGCAGCCTTTTATTACAGTCAAAGGTCTGGAGGGCAGCTGCGAACTACCGCGCAGCCGCACCGCAATTATTGGCCTGAGCCAGCCCGACGGTGAGATTGAACGCCTATTACTGCATCCACGAGATTACGACTTTGCCGCAGAAGACGTGCCCTTTGAAGGGGATGAGGCGCTCTACCAGACGATTCAAGCGACT
>DATNQE010000771.1:0-2596 GCA_036702895.1 Trichocoleus sp.
AGGCGCAAAGGCGAAAATCCTGCAAAGGGATCCTTAGAGCGCCGCATTCGCGTCAGTCTGCATTACCAAAGGACAGGCGCCGTTGGCCTGCTCCGGTGGGATTAGGGCAACCACATGGGGCACCGGGCGGGGTACATACTCCACCAGCGACTCTCCGTTAAAGGCCAAAGACGTGCTGGCTCCAGAATCGAGCATGACGGCATTCCGCAGCCCTGAGTCAGCTAACAAACGACCCAACGCAACCGAGTCAATGCGGGTATGCGAAACCCCAATGACTGGCTGACCAGCAGTGTTGATGCCCCAGAAGGCGCGGTGCCGATAGGCGTCGAAATCAAACAGTGTGCCAAAGCTACCAGCAGGTTGGGGAACGCCGTCTTTCACAAGCCAGGCGGCGGCCACAAAGGCGTCCGTTACCCCAGGAGCTGCCTGGTAAAGCCCATTGAGCGTGTTGTGACGAGCAGCATCAAAGGGCACAAATTGAACCGAGTTAGGGGTGATCAGCACCAGCGGCCGACCGTTGAGGCGGGGGTTTTCGCTGCCGTTACCGGGGATGAAGCGGCGACTACTCTGGCTCAGTACCGGACCAATCATGACGTTGGAGTCGAGGAATTCCAGGGAGAAAAATCCTCCGTCTACCGCTGCGATCGCGTTCGTCTTGGCGACAATCTCAGGCACTTGGTAACGACTATCTGCGTGGATAGTCACCGGACGTCCCCCAGTAATTAAGGCCAAAGAGTCCTCCCCAAAATTTGCCTCGCTAGCCTCGACGGGCTTTGAAAAATCAAATCCTCCAGCCGAAACTCCGGACGGCGCTGCTGATAGTGTGGGCTCTGCTGCCCGCTCTCCACCCCAAGCCAAATCCAATAAGCCTTCCAGGTTGGATTGCCCAAAGCGCTCAATGGCTAGCAAAGACTCCGAAGCGCCCGCAAACTGCTCATTCTCCTGCCGCATAGTCAACGCTGCTAAGTAGCCTGCTCGGGACACGGCAGCGGCAACCCGTTCATCGTAGTAGCCAGCCGGGTAGGTGAAATACTTGATGGGTTTACCCAGTTCGGCTTCTAAACGAGCTTTCGAATCGGCTACCTCCTGCCACAGCTGCTCGTCCGGCACCTCGGTGAGATTGGGGGGGTGGGTAACGCTATGGGACGCAATCGTCACCAGCGGATCAGCTGCCATTTCCTTAAGCTGCTCCCAAGTAAGGGTTGAGCGGCCCGCTACCTGACCATCTAGCTTGCCAGGGAAAATGGAAAAAACAGCTGGCATCTGGTACCGCTTGAGCAAGGGGTAGGCATGCTCAAAATGACCTGCATACCCATCATCAAAAGTTAACAGAATTGGCTTTTCTGGCAGAGGTTGACCCGTCCGTAGGTGCGCTACTAGCTGGTCTAGACTGATGGGCGTTAACCCCCGCTCCACAATGGACTGGAAGTGGGCTTCAAGCTGGGCAGGAGTGACATCAAAGGACACCAACTGCTCCGGCAAGATATCGTGATACATCACGATGGGCACCCTCGCTAACCGAGCCTGTTCGTGAATTTGAGGCCACATTACTCCCTCAAGCTGACTAGCACTCAGCTTAAGCAGGGCCTGAACGGCCCCCAACTCTGCCTTAGGACTAATCAAAGGCGGGGAACTGTTAGCGGCTGATACTTCTGGACCCCTAGGGGCTTGGCCAGGCGTAGGATTGAAGGCGGGATTAGAGGCTAAGCAGGCCCTGGCATTTGAAACGGGCGATGGAAAGGCTTCTACCCCGGGAGAATGGGTGAACCCTACTAAGGCTGAACTGACTCCCTGGGGTTTGACTAAGCTACCTTGGACTACACCCACCAGTGGTGCTGCTGCGCCTAACAGCAGCCCTCCAAAGCCGGCTGCAATCAACAAACGGCTCAGCTTTTTGGGTCCCTGCACTGAGTTGAATCCGCTGCTGAGTTCTTTACGTGGCACCAGTTTTTCTCCCTAGGCTGTTCCTAACCTACTGCGCTAACCAAGATTTGCTATTTTGGCCCGTGGTGTTAAGCTGCTGAGTTGGCCCAGCGCTTCCCTTAAGCCCGCATCCGAGCATAAGGGGACCTCCAACTAAAAGGCAAGGTCAATTTGTTAATGTCTAGCGTCAGCTAGTTTAAGCCTGATTAAACTCAGGCTGGCACTTTTTCAACGACTTAAATTAGCCACCTAAAATAATAGCCGTAGACTCCACATCTGCCGCCTAAATTCAGCTGAAATTCAGGGATTCGCTGAGCTGCAAAACAAGAGCCCAAGCTAAAGCTAGAGCCCGACTGCTTAAGCTGGGTTCACAGCTAATTAGGACCCAAAGAAGTCTTAAAGAGTCCCTTAGCTAACTGTCTGGCTGGTTGCTGCAGGCGCTATCTGTTGGCTTCTAACCCAGCAGAAATAGTCAGCCAGCAGTTGCCGACAGAGGCGCTGCTTTATAGTTAACAGAACGCTTTTTAGCAGGCCATTTCCGGATGCTTCTAAAATGGGCCGGGGAGTCAGCAGGAAGGCTGGAGGCAGCTCAACTTCAACCGATAAGCGAGCATTTCCCTCCAGGCGGGTTCCTGTTGCTGTAGTAATAGGGCTGAGAAAGCCGTCTAGGGAC
>DATNQE010000780.1:0-3907 GCA_036702895.1 Trichocoleus sp.
TAGGAACATCGTTTCGCAAAGCTGCGACCAGGCCCAGGTTGCTCAAGGACAGGCCTATCCCGCTGGGAAAAGGAGTTGCCTCGGCAATCTGCAGCCCCTCTGTAAAGAGGGCTTGGGCTTCGGTGAGCTGATTATTTTGCAGCAGCAGCGAGCCCAAGCTGTTTAAGCCAGTGACAACCTCCAGGAGATTTCGATTGTCGCGGGCGATCGCAAGTCGTCGCCGCAGCAAGGCCTCAGCCTGAGGGTATTGGCCCAGATCAACGTAGGTCGAGCCCACGTAGCCATACGCCTGCCCCTCAGCCTCAGTGTCGCCTAGAGCGCGGTAGATGTCGGCAGCGCGAAACCAGGATGCGATCGCATCTTCCCCCTGCCCCTCTGCAGCCTGCTGCTGCCCCAGGCGCATCCACTGATCGGCTACATCTCGAGCCGCTCCCTCTGTTGCGTTGTAGGGGCGAATGTTTAGCTGCTGCTCCAGGTCAGCCCCCAACGCAGGCAAAAAGCTGCCCGACAGCAGCGATGCCGCCAGCACGCAGCCCCAGGTCAGGCCCCTTGCATTCATATTTGCTTCTCCTCACGTGGCAACCGTATTGGCTTAAACAGGCTAGACCCAAGCGGGAACTTAGCCAAGATCCCCATTGGCAGAAGCCGCCATTAAATCAGGAACCGTGAGCAGGCTATCTAAAGACGCTTCCGAAAGGTCTGCCGAGAGATCAGCAGACAGCCCTGCCACCGACTCAGCTGCCCACTCACCTAAATAGATTGCCCGAATATCTTGAGGTAGCGCCTCTTCTAGGTTGCGATAAGCTACCTGCAGTCGCTCCTTAACCTGGGCCGGAGAAATTCGCTCCCCTTCAGCCTGAAGGTAAGCCGCAATACGCGTTTCACTCCAGCGAAAGGTGCGGGCCATCAACACCATTAACCGCTCTACCGGAGGCAGCTGATCTAGCGCCTGCTCGACATAGCACCAGAGGGGCGGTGGTGCCTCCTTTAGGGAGTAGTGAATTGACTCTACATCAGGCACCACGGCTTGATTGATGCAGAGGGCCGTTACGTTGATAATCCAGCTTTGCAGCGAAGCCGACGATGTATCTTTAGCAGCGTCTTCAAAAGTCAGCTCCGGCCAGTCCAACCCGCCTAACTCATGCAGAATGTGTCGCCAAGTAAGCGCAAACAGATAGTCTGCCTGCACTGGGGAGCGGGCAGAATGGCGGATCAGGCTGTAAACAATGGGGCTATAGCGACAGAAGATTGCCGTAAAGTATCTGCCTGAGCCGGGATGGCGCTTGAAGAGGCTGACCAGTTCCTGATCACTTAAATGAAACAGGGACTGGACAATCTCATGGTCACACTCTGGAAAGTTAGGGATTTGCACAGCATTGCACGGGGGTTTAACCCTCATGGACTGTTAAATTTAGCTCTTAATATAACCACAGTGTCTGCGCTTGCACACGCTTTTTTACAAAAAACTGCTCAACTTTGAAGTTGGCAGCCAGAATCTGACGCTAGGGGTAGGGCCTACCGCAGTGTTTTTGGGTAAGGTGCAGGCTCATTACCCAAAAACACTGCGCCATGACTTGGTATGTAGGATCCCGCTCTAAATCTCTCGGGTGGCTCAGCCGAGGCTTTGGTTGCGACCCTCAAGCTTCAAAAAGGCTTACTAGAGTCTTCATCTGTCTCTTTTACTGAAGTTGATACACTAGAAAAGAGTGCCTCGACCTTTCCTGCTGTAATCTGCAGCCCAGATTATTTGTGCAGCATGAGTTGGTTGAGCCTAGTTGGAGTAGGTATTGCTGTCTCTATGATGACTGTCCCTATGCTGTCAGGTTTTCAGCTGCCTGTCGTGGTTGCATTCTGGCCGGGTTTGCCTCTAGACGGTGTAATGTCCACTCAGGGCATTATGGTGATGCTCCTAGTGGCCTATGCAGGAGCCATGTGGATGTTTCTTACCAGTGCTCCTAAGGTGCACACCATTATGGTGTCGGACCTGGAGCTAGCCCGTCAGTTTTATGAGGGAATGCTGCGCCTGCCGGCTGCGGATGTGCCGCTGCACTACTACTACAGCTATGAGCAGTCCTTAGGCACCGCCAGTATCGACCCACTCTATATGTCGAATGCAGGTGGATTGGCGACGCGGCAAATGAATACCCCTGATGGGTTGTGGTACCAGCTCAAGAAAAACACCCAGCTTCACGTCATTTCTGGGGCCAGCTTGGGGCCACGCGACCGCCAGCGCCATGTCTGCTTTGACCACGACTGCCTGGAGCTCATCCTAATGCGGGTGCAAATGAGCGGTGTAAAGCACAAGATTCGCCGGGACAAGCCCCTCAATTTCCTGGTCAAAGACTACGAGGACCGGGTGATAGAGATGTCGGAAGTGTCGAACTAGGCTTGAGCTCGATTCTTTAGCACTAGCTTCTCGAAAGAACTCGATCCTTCGGGCGGTCGAGTTCTTTTATATTTGCTGGGAAACAGAGCCATTTGAGTTCTGCTGAGGATTCTGTTGGCACTCAGGGCACAGACCAAAAAACTCTAGCGTATGATAGTAAATCTTGAATTGATGGGCCTGGTGCAGCTGGTTCTCCAGCTCATGAACCGGACACTCATCAATGGCGATAGACTGCCCGCACTGCAAGCAGGTCAGGTGATGACGGTCCTCCTGGGGCAGGCTATAGAGGGATTCTCCAGAGGATAGGGTCCGTACCTGGACAGCCCCTTCCAGCTTTAGGGCATCCAAAGCCCGATACACGGTTGCCAAACCCATCGTGTGCTGCTGCTGCCGCAGCTCAACGTAGAGATTTTGAGCTGAGATTGGATGGGTAATGCCTTTGAGGATCTGGAGAATTTGTTCCTGGCTGCGTGTCCGTCTAACCTTCATAGCTTTCCAGCGGTTACCCCCCCATCTTATCAACCTGCCATGGGGTAGGATGAAAGGGTTCGCATCCCCCTGATTGCGTAATCAGCTGTCTATGCAAACCTACCAAGCTCAAATCTATGTCACCCTGCGTCCCTCTGTGCTAGACCCGGCAGGGACGGCTGTGCGCTCAGGCCTAGCGCACATGGGATACAACAACGTGGAGCAGGTTCGCATTGGCAAATACGTTGAGGTCACCCTGACAGCCGAGGACGAAGCCTCAGCCCAGCAGCAGCTAGACCGCATGTGTGACCAGCTGCTGGCAAATCCTGTCATCGAGAACTATCGCTTTGAGCTCAAAGCGATTGCTGCTGCCTAATGTTTGTTTTGGGTTAGCCAATTCCTCAGGCTTTAGCTTCAAACTCTTCGCCCTAGACCTCTCTCCTGCCAACTCTCTGTTCCCTTTCTGGGGCAATTGCCCCTCGCCTCAGCCATGAAATTCGGCGTTATTGTTTTTCCCGGTTCTAATTGCGATCGCGATGTTGTCTACGTCACCCGCGACGTGCTTCAGCAGCCAACACGCATGATTTGGCACGAAGACAGCGATCTCTCAGATATTGATGTAGTGGTCGTGCCCGGCGGTTTTAGCTACGGCGACTACCTGCGCTGCGGCGCCATTGCTCGCTTCTCTGCCGCTATGCGATCCACGGTAGAGCACGCTCAACAAGGCAAGCCGGTGCTAGGAATCTGCAATGGGTTTCAGATTCTCACCGAAATGGGGCTACTACCAGGGGCACTAATGCGTAACCGCGACCTGCACTTCATTTGCGATCGCACGCCCCTGCGAGTAGAGCGCAACGACCTACCCTGGACGCAGCAGTACGAAGCAGGGCAAGTAATTACGCTGCCTATTGCCCACGGTGAGGGCTGCTACTACGCCGATGAAAATACCCTGGCTGAGCTAGAGGACAACCGGCAGATTGTGCTGCGCTACAGCAGTGCGGAAGGAGCCGTAGACGATGCCCACAACCTTAACGGCTCGCTGCATAACATCGC
>DATNQE010000824.1:0-6503 GCA_036702895.1 Trichocoleus sp.
GTTGCGGCGCACCTCCACCAACTTGCTGTTGCCCAGCCCCCGCAGCTCCTGCCCCAACACCTGCAGGCTGCCTTCGTGAATCGAGCGCAGCGCCCCGATCAGGGTCAGCAGGGTGGTTTTACCCGAACCAGACGGGCCGGTCATGATGACAATTTGGCCTTTGGGCAGGTCCAGGTTGATGTCGTAGAGCACCTGTTTTCTCAGGTCACCGCTGCCAAAGAAATAGTTGAGATTGCGGATGCGCACCGCGATCTCGCTGTCGGGAATGCTGTCAGAAATAGAGGCGGCTGTAGCGGGAGCGGGATTCATAGGCCAAATACCTCTGCTGGATCGGTAGCCTGGACTTTGCGAACTGCGATCGCGCCTGAAATTAGGCACATAAAAAAGGTGGCGATATAGAGGCCCACAATGCGGCTCAGAGTCATCTTAAAGAGCAGCCCGGTAGTACCGGCAGCAGCGTTGTAGATCAAGGCACTGACTAGAAAACCTGGAATAAAGCCCACAATTGACAGAATCACCGCTTCCTGAATCACCACATTAAAGAGAAACAGGTTGCTGTAGCCCATCGCTTTGAGCGTGGCGTATTCTGACCAGTGATCGGCCACATCGGTGTAGAGAATCTGGTAGACCAAAATAATGCCCACCACAAAGCCCATCGCGGTGAGGAGGGTAAAAACAAAGCCAATTGTGGTGTTTTCCTGCCAGTACTTGCGCTCCCGGCTGACGAACCCCTCATCCCCATCCTTGGGCAGAATCAGCACGTCGTTGGGCAAGCGCTCCTGCAGCGTCTTCACAACGCGCTCAACATCCATGCCGGGAATAACCTTGATAATGCCAATGTCAGCAGTGGCGAAGCTGCGCTCATCCTCGTTGGGGCCGCGGTTGGCAAAAAAGCGCAGAAAATTCTGGTCGCTCATGATCAAATTGCCGTTGCCCGAGGCAAAGTCGGTACCCAAGCTAAAGGTGCCGACGATGTTTAGCTGTCGCTTGGCTAGCTCTGAAACCACTCCCGCTTCTAGCGGTCCTACCTCGCTGCGAGCCCGCAAGTCAATCAACGCGGTGTCAGGCAGCTTCAGCTGATCCTTGTTGGCCGCTATCTCTGGCACTAGCAGCACCGGGTCAGCCAAATTAAAGGCCAGCACTCGCACCGGCCGGGTGCGACGGGTTTCGGGATTTTTCCAGTTGGCATCGCTGGTGTAGATGGGCCACGCCGCTTCAACCCCTTCAAACGAACGAGCCTGGTAGAGCCGTCGCCGTGCAAAAGACCGCGGCACAAACATGTTGGTCTTGAGGCGGTTGACCATCACAATCTCGCCGTTGAATTTCTCCAGCAGCTGCAGCTGGCTGTCAAACAGGGCATTCATAAAGCCCGTAAAGAGAAACATCAGCACTACGGCAAAACCCACCCCCGCCAGCGACGTGAGAAACTTGCGGCGATCGTGAATCAGATTGAGCAGGGCCAGGGGCGTGCGCTTAAACAACATAGCTACCTCAGGCAAAGACTTCAGCCGGGTCTGCCGTCATCGCTTTGCGCACGGAGATCAGCCCCGACGCACAGCACATGACCAGAGCCAGCCCCAACACAAAAATCACGCGCGACAGCGTCATTTCCATCGGCAGGGCGCCAGCGGTCGCGTTGACAGTCACAGCGTAAAGACCAATGGAAACAATCAGCCCCGGCACGTAGCCCATCACCGCTAACAGCACGGCCTCCTGCAGCACCACCTTGAACAAGAACCAGCTGCTGTATCCCATCGCCTTTAGGGTGGCATATTCGCGCAGGTGATCGCGAATGTCGGTGTAGAGAATTTGGTAAACAATCACGGTGCCGACAACAAACGACACCAGTACCCCGAGGCCAAAGATAAAACCAATCGAAGTTGTCTGCAGCCAGTAGGTGCTGTCGTGCTGAATGATTTCGGCTTTGGTAAAGATATTGACGTCTGCAGGCAGCAGCGCCCGCATTGTCTCCTTCACTTTCTGGGCGTCGGTGCCCGGCTTCAGCAGTACCAGGCCCATGTTGATTTGATCAAGAGGCCGCGGGGCGAAATAGCGGCGAAAGTTTTGATCGCTCATCAGCAGGGTTCCGTCTGCTGCGAAACCGCCGCCCAGGCTGTACTGCCCGCCGATTTTCACCTGCCGCCGGTCCGACTCAGTCACCAGACCGGTTGTCTGAGGGCCAAACTCCGGTCGAGAGAGGCGATCAATGAAAACGGTATTAGCCTGCTGCAAAATCCGCAGGCCTTCGGGGCTGTTGACCTCCGGCATCAAAAACATCGGGTCTTGGAGGTTGTAGCCGTAGACAAACATGGCCCGACTGATGCCGGTTTCTGGGTTTTTCCAAAGGGCGTAGTCGGAGTACAGGGGCATCACCCGCTCCACGCCCTCAACCCCAGCGACCTGGTACAGCCGCTCACGAGGAAAAGGTTCAGTACTGCTGATTTCTAGAGACTGGGGCGACATCAAGAAAATGTCGCCATTGAACTGGGAGTAAAAGTTAGTGGTGGTCTTGAGCAGTGCCCCCAAAAAACCCAGGTTCATGAAGATCAGCAGCACCGCAAAGGACACCCCTGCGATCGCAACCAATAGGCGGGTGCGATCGTGCAGCAGGTTCAAAACGGCTAGGGGAACACGTTTCATGACGAGTCTAGGGCTGCTGTTGGGTGGGCGGCTGTTGAATAGGATCTTGAGCAGGCTGAGGCTGAATTGGGGCCGTGGTCGCTGCCGCATTTTCGATGTCAATCGCCACGTCCACCTGAAGATTGGTGAGGCCGGCAACGACCTGGCTCTGATCGACCTTGATACGCACCTCCACAACCCGCGCATCAGCGTTAGCGGCCGGATCATCATCGAGAATGTCGTTTTTGAAGATCTGCAGCCCCACCTCTTCCACGGTGCCAGTCAACGTTTCGTCAAAAGCCCCGTTGCGGCTGTTGATGGTTACCCGCTGTCCTGGCTCTACTAGGCCAATATCGGTCTCGTAGACCTCGGCGACTACATACATCTGGTCGGTGTTACCCAGCGCCAGGATAGGACCCTCTGAGGGCGAAACCGCTTCCCCGGGCTCCAGGTACACATCTAGGACTTGACCTGCTTGGGGCGCTTTAATCACGGCTCGGTCGAGCTGAGCCTGGGCCAGCTTCAAGTTCTGCTCGGCCGAGGCCACTCGACTGGAAATTTCCGCCACACGCTTGTTGGCCTCGGCCGACTCCACCTGGGCCGAGGCGTTGCTGAGATTGCCTTGACGCTCTCGCTCTAGGCGCTGCTGGGTCGCCTGAGCATTGGCCAAATCGGCTCTGAGCCGGTCTACTTCGGCCTGCTGGCGGTCTAGCTCCTGGCGCGAGAGGGCACCATTGGCATTGAGCTGCCGAAAGCGATTGAGATCAATTTCGGCAACATTAAGCTGTGCTTGAAGGCTTTGAACAGCTGCTCTTTGGGCCGCAACCGCAGCCTGCTGGGGCTCGTCAATTTGCTCAATTCGAGTGTTGGCCACCTGGATCTGAGAATTTCCCAGCGATCGTTCTGCCGCTAGCTGCGATCGCGCCTCTTCCAGCTGACTGGCGGCATAGTCACGCTCGGCCTGGCGAATTTCGTAGGTGTCCATGTAGGCTAAAACCTGGCCTGGCTCTACCCGTTCACCCTTGCTCACCAAAATTTGCCCAATGCGGCCAGCCTCCGGAGCCGCTACATCCACCACCCGGCCCTGAGGCTCCAAACGGCCCAAGGCCGCCACCTGCACCTGCCGAGGCGGCGGCAGGGCAGCCTGCTCCTGCGCCGCCTGACGAGACTGCAGAATATTTCGTACTGTTATCAGCGAAATGCCGCCCGCCACCAGGAGGGCCGCCATTAACACCCAAAAAATCGGTTTTTGCCAAGGTTGCAGTTTTTCGGCAGCCATCCTGGGTGAGCCCCTTATACTTGCAATGGTTCTTAACGATAAATTTTAGATTAACTGCACTACACCGTGCAGTCTAGTAAACTTTACAGACTCTGCTTTAAAAGCAGCGCCTCGCTGTGCGTCAGGCCTACCAAAATTCTTTTTCTTGAGCACTGCTGCCCATGTCCGTGTCTTTAACAAGCGAAGATTCGATCCCCTCTGCCAAGGCCGAGCAGATTTTGGTGGGCGCAATGGAGGTTTTTTTAGGGGCGGGTTATGCCGGGACCAGCATGGACCGGGTGGCAGCCCAGGCCGGAGTGTCCAAACACACGATCTACAACCATTTCAGCGACAAGGAAGGGCTGTTTAACGCCTTGATCGAGCGGCTAGTGCTGCGCCGCTTTCACATTGAGTTTGGCTGCGAGCTACCTCTAGAAGACCCTCCCGAGCAGGTGCTGCGGCGACTGGCGCTGATCCTACTTAACCTTCGAGAAGATCCGGAGTACATCGCTTTCTTTCGACTGCTGATTGCCGAGTCAGGGCGCTTTCCAGAGCTGGCCCAGCTCTACTATCAAAAAGTCATTCAGGAGGGCAATCGGGTGCTCTCGGCCTACCTGCAGGCGCATCCAGCCTTAACTGTGGACCAGACCGAGGCGCGATCGCACATCTTCTTTGGCTCTTTGGTGTGCCATATCCTGGCCCAAGACGTGCTTCAAGGTAAACAGCTTATGCCCATGCCGGATCAGGCGTTGATCGATTGCCTGATCAAAATGGTGCTGTCTCCAGCAGCCGCATAAAGGTGACCTCCCACACTAGGCGAGGCTGCACGTAGCTCCGCAGGAAGCGACGGGCCTGCTCCAAATGGTGCAGATCTTGGCGGCCAGCAGAGGCGTTTTGCTGCCAGTAGCGGTGCTGCAGGTAGTCCACCAACCAAAGCTGGGCCTCTGTGTCGAGCGCCTGAGCAATCTGCCTGCCGCGTTCTAAGGCATCCCGCAGACTGGTGGGCGGGCTTGCCAGCCGCTGCAGCAGCTCAGGCGGCATTGCCTGGAGCTGTTCATAGGCGTCGATGGCGATCCCCGGGCTGCCCTGGGCCATTGCCAACACCTCCGGGCTGGCTAGCACCTCAGGTCGTCCCGCAGCCCGCAACACTGTCTCCATCTGTACTGGGTTCAGGCGCCGAAACGGGATCATCTGGCAGCGAGAGACCAGCGTAGGCAGCAGCGCGTTGGTGTCGGGCGCCAGCAAGATCAGCGTTGCTTGCCCCGGCTCCTCCAGCGTCTTTAGCAGGCCGTTGGCGGGTGCTTCGGCCATGGTCTCGGCCCCCTCAATCACCACGACCGAACGGCGGCTCTCTAGGGGCGGGCGGCTCAGAAACTGCCCAATCTCTCGAATTTGCTCAAGCCGAATCTGAGGGCTGCCCTTACGCTTAAGCCCTGCCTCAGCAGCCTCGGCCGCGTTTAACCGCTTGCCTTGGTGAAGATAAGTGGGCTCTACCCACAGCAGGTCTGGGTGGTTGCGCTGAATTACGCGCCGCCGAGTCACTGCCTCGGCCTGGGGATGTTTGCTAAAAGCGCCCAACACAATTTCGGCAAACCGCGCTGCTGCCAGCGCCCGCCCGATTCCCGCTGGGCCTGCGAATAAGTAGGCCGGCGCAATACGCTCTTGGGCCACAGCGCGTCCTAGCAGCGCCACCGCCGCTTCTTGACCGATTAACCCCTCAAAGGCGGCTTCTAGGGGTGCTTCAGAGACCGGTACTGCGTTCAAAGGCTCCATACCATTGCGTTAAGCGCTGCTCTACAACATTCTGCACGGCTCTTCCCACAGTGGCCTCATCAGCCGCTGCCTCAACCGCAACAATCCGTTCTGGGTGAGCCTGGGCCAGCTGCTCAAACCCGCGCTGCACTCGCTGATGAAAGGCCAAATCAGCCTGCTCCATGCGATCGCGCTCCCCCCGCTGACGCGTGCGCGCCAGGCCAGCTGCCGCCTCCAGCCTTAGCCACAGCGCTAGATCGGGCACCAGGCCGCCCGTGGCAATCTGGTTGAGCTGCTCAATCAGGCCCAAGTCTAGCCCCCGCCCGTAGCCCTGGTAGGCCACCGTAGAGTCGATAAAGCGATCGCACAGCACCCAGTTCCCTCGCGCCAGGGCGGGTCGAATGACTTGCTCCACGTGCTGGGCTCGATCTGCCGCATACAGCAGCAGTTCAGCACGAGCGGCAATAGCCAGACTGGGATCGGGCTTTAGTAGAACCTGCCGCAGCACCGCCCCCAATTCAGTGCCGCCTGGCTCCCGGGTAATCACGACCTCACCGATCTGGCCCTGCTCTTGAAGGATGTGAAGGCGGGGGTGAGACAGCAACCATTGATAAAGCCGCTTAAGCTGAGTAGATTTGCCTCCGCCCTCAATTCCTTCAAGAACAATAAGTTTTCCTTGCATCTATGCGCCTAAACGATTTAGAATACCGAATTTTTCTTGCAATTCCCGGAGAAACCCGTGAGGCGATTCTAAGATTAAGTAATATTGCACACAAATGGATGCGAAGTTCGGCTTGTAGAGTAAGGGCGAAGCTGGCCTAGAGCGTGATTTACCTGTTTGGGTTACTCGTTTAGGACGTATTTCCCCTAAATT
>DATNQE010000840.1:0-2981 GCA_036702895.1 Trichocoleus sp.
AAAAAGCCGTCTACTCCCAGCTCAATGAACTGCTTGTATTCATTGATGGGGTCGCCCTCGTAGCTGTCGGGCAGGAAGAATCTCTCGTTGCGCAGGGTGTAGAGGTGCACCAGCAGCCCGGCTTCGTGAGCGTCCTGGATCAAGGTGGTGGGCAGGTTGGTGATGCGATCGCCATCGCTGATCACGCCGTCGCCGTTGAGGTCGTCAGGCTGGCCGTTGCCGTCGGCATCCACTGTGGTCAAGGGCACGATGCGCTGCTTGTTGGGGCCAATGCCGGCAGCATAGGTGGCGATTTCCGCCAGGCCTGCGGGGGTGGACAGGTCGGTGTAGGTGCGGCTGTCGCCGTTGACCACAAAGTCGTAGGGCTGGCCCGACCCACCAAAGAGCTGCACTAGGGGGATGTCGATGCCGGCAGCGGGCATGAGGGTGTCGTTTAGTTCCTTCAGGTTGCTCACCTCAAAGGACTGGATGTAAACCCGGCTGGGGTCGGTGAAGCCCTCGGCCACCAGGGTCTCGACCAGGATCTGGCTGGTGTTGTAGCCCTGCTGCTCAAAGAAGGTGGGGTGCTTGGTTTCGGGGTAGATGCCGATCTTGCGGCCCGTCTCGGCTTCCACCTGCTGCACCAGGTCGATCACCTCGGCCAGGGTCGGCACTTTCAGCCCATCGTTGTCAAACTCGGTGCCTCGAATCGCTGGAATGCGCTCAATAGCGTTGAGCTGCTTGACCTCTGCTAGAGTGAGGTCTTCAGCAAACCAGCCGCCCCGCAGCACGCCGTCTAGGTTTTTCACTGTCAGGCGGTCGGCAAATTCGGGCCGCAGGTAGATATCGGTGCTGGTGTCGGTGGTGTTGAGGATGGGATTGCCGCTGGCGTCGCGGGCGATGGTGCCGTCGGGGTTAAGCTGCACCACAGCCAGCATGGGCTCGTGGCGGGCGATGAGTACGCCGTCTTTAGTGACCGCCAGATCCGGCTCGATGAAGTCAGCGCCCTGTGCGATCGCAAGCTTATACGCCTCCAGCGTGTGCTCTGGCCGCTCGCCGGAGGCACCCCGGTGACCAATGACAATAGGCGCTTTGCCCGTCAGGGTGCCAAACTCTTCGGGCAGGGGCAGCACATCGGGGTTTTGGGGTGAGCGCACTACCGGGCTGGTAAGCTGGTCGCGCACCAAATCGCCGGTGCCGGGAAAGTCGGTAAAGTAGCCGTCTACGCCCAGGTTGATGAACTGCTCGTACTCCTTGTTGGGATTGCCCTGGTAGTCGGCAGCCAGGAAGCGGCCCTCGTTGCGAAAGGTGTAGGCGTGAACAAACAGGCCTGCCGCGTGGGCGTCGGGAATGAGCGTAGAGGGAGCCGTTGTGGTTTTATCTGCATCGTTGACCACACTGTCACCGTTGACATCGTCGGCCTGACCATCGCCATCGGCATCCACGCCTTTGACCGAAACGATCATCCGCTTCCAAGGGCCAATGCCGTCAGCATAGGTGGCGATTTCGGCCAGCCCTTCGGGGGTTTGCAGGTCGCCGTAGGTGCGGGTGTCGCCGTTGACCGTGAAGTCGTAGGGGCGAGCGTTGACATCTTGATAGATTAAAGAACCGTCGAGGGCGACATCGTAGGCATCGAGCAGCTGCACCAGGGGAATGTCGGTGAGGGTGTTCAGCTCCTTCAGGTTGCTCACCTCAAAGGACTGAATAAAGACGCGGCTGGGGTCGGTAAAGCCCGTGGCCTCCAGGGTGGCCAGCAGGGGCTCTTCTAGCGACAGGCCCAGATCGTCGTGGTAGGTGGGGTGCTTGGTTTCGGGGTAGATGCCGATTTTTTTGCCGGTGTCGGCCTCCACCTGCTTGACCAGGTTGATGATTTCTTCCAGCGTTGGGATCTGGAATACACCGTCGTAGATGTCGGTGCGGTAGCCCTGGGGCATGATGGCGCGCAGAGTCTTAATTTCCTCCAGGGTGAAGTCGGAGGCGAAGAACTCATCCTCGTACAGCACGCCGTCGATCACGCCGTTGCGTCTGCGGTCGGCAAATTCGGGGCGGCTGCCGACATCGGTGGTGGTGCCCAGGGTCGGCTCGTGACGGGCAATGAGTACGCCGTCTTTGGTGGCGACTAGATCGGGCTCGATGAAGTCCGCACCGCGTGCGATCGCAAGGCTATAGGCCTCTAGCGTGTGCTCTGGCAGTTCGCCGCTGGCGCCCCGGTGGCCAATCACCAAGGGCGACTGACCCGTTAGCGTTTTGAGGTTGACTGGGTTCGGCGTTTCAATAGGCACCTCCAGCAGTTTGCCGGTGCTGTCGAAGTGCAGCAAGTAGGGGCCAAACTCATCGCCAATCCAAAGAGTGCCGTCCTCAGCAATCACAAAGGACTCAATATCAAAATCGGCCCCGGTTAATAGCCGCTCTTGAGTGTTTTCATTAACAATGCTGAAGGGAATTTTGTTATCCGGATCGCGAAGCTGAATGAAGTTTTCTAAATCGACGCTGACGCTGCCGTCGCCGTTGGCTTCTGCCCCCTCAAAGCTGGGATCTACCCGATAGATTCTCAGCAGAAAATCCGCGCTGTTGTCCTTTGCGCCATAGCCGTTATCCGCCATGAACCAGTAGGTGGCGGAGTCTGCAAATTGAACACCGCTAAAACCCTGAACCGGCTGTCCGGGAAAGGGACCGGTGCGTCCATTTCCAGAAATTCCATTACCGGAAGGAATACCGGGGGCAAAGGTATCTGCGGGTAGAGAGGCAAACCCCTTCAGCTCAACGTTGGACATTCTCTAAAAAGCAGCTTCTGTGGCTACTACAAGTGATCATTCATAGGGTTTCATGAAATCGTTAAGACCCAGGTTAGTGGAATTAAGAAACGGCAAAGAAAACTTTAAATATTCCCTGCTTCAAAGCTGCTAGAAAAATAAAAAGCCGGGAGCCATTAAAAGGCTGCCGACTTGATAAGAACTGTTTCCAGCTGTTGTTAAATAGAAAGGTTGTGCAGTGCTGCTTCG
>DATNQE010000842.1:0-8456 GCA_036702895.1 Trichocoleus sp.
CGTCTTGCCGAGGCGCACAGTTGTGGTAGATAAGCCGATCTTTGGGGCCGGGGTTAAGGCCGAGCTGGGCAATCCAAAAGCCGGTAGCCAGAGTGCTAAAGGGCGGCACCGAGAGCACCTGCACCCTGGCCTCGGGCAGCACCATCATCAGGCGCTGGGTAACTTCTGCAAAGGCCGGATCGCCAGTGCCGTAGTCTGCAATAACAGAGATAAACATGGGCCTACTCCAAGGGAGTGCCCCTGAATTTTATAGTGGTGGTTATAGGGGCGGCCAAATAGCTTAGAGCATAGATTGCTATCGGTCGTGAAGCATAGGTGGTGGACTGGCGCAGCGAAAAGAGTGCCCGAGTCATTGCTTGGCTTGCTTTTCGTCAGATGCACAGCGCGTAACTTTAGGGCCATACCCTTTGGGACGCAGCTACAGGCGTCGCGACGCTATACCCGAAAGGCTATTTAGAGGGTGCTTAACGGATTTAGCCCTGAATCTGATGACTTTGCATTGGCAGAACCCAGCTTGCCCAGTCCGTAAAGCAGCGCCACAGCGTAGGCAGCGTAGCCGTTGAGGTTGATAAAAGGCAGCAGAAACAGCGGAATTAGCAGTACGGCCTTCCCTCGGTTGCCCACTTGCCCGTAAAGATAGAAAAATAGCGGCAGGTACCACACCAAGCCCATGATCCAGGCTAGAGAGTTGACCAGGTTTAAGCCTGTCATCACCTGAAAAAACTGGGCGTCAGCAGGCCGCTTGCGGGAAACGAGCAGCAGCACCACCATCGCCACCGTGCCAAAGACCACTGCGCCAATAGATGACTCGAAGAACAGGACGTTCATGCGCCCGTTAACAAAGTCGTGGGCAAAGATTTTGCCGTTGCCCTGAATCGCGTTGATGATGTAGATGTTTTCGATGGACTGGCCGTGGGTGCTGATGGGTTGGTCGCGGGTAATGGGGCCAAAGACCTCCGGCAGGGAGCGCTGCAAAAAGCTGTAGTGAACTTCGCTGCCGAAGTAGCCGTAAGCCAGGGCTGCTAGCCCTAGACCAAACAACACTGTGTAGAGACAGAACTTCCAGTCTCGCTGGCGCACCAGGAAATACACCAGCAGAAAGATGGGAAAGATTTTGATTTGGGCTGCGATCGCAAGCAGCAACGCCGCCGTTCCCCGCGCCACACCGCCGCCCTGCTCGTACAGCAGGAAGACCGCCAACGCCAGCAGCACCAGAAAAATATCGATCTGCCCCCGCTCAAACAGAGCCAGGGTGGGAAAGCTCACCAGGGCCAGCACCACCGCCGAACTGGGAAGCTCAAACCGCAGCCGCCGAGCCATCCAGAAAAACACCCCGACAAAGCTTGCCAGCATCAGCAGACTAAAGACGATGCGGGCGACTTCATAGGACGTGATTAACCCCAGTGGCGCGAACACCAAGGCCGCAAACGGCGGATAGCGAAAGCCCGATGCAGGGCTGTCGTTGGCATTGCCCGCAGCAAACAGTTCGGGAAACTCGTTGACCGGATTGAGGTAGGGGTTAAGGTGCAGCACCACCGAGCGCGCCGCTACGTAAAACGGCCGAAAGTCTGCCTGGTACGACTCGGCAATTAGAAACACCAGGCAGAGGACGGGTGCAAAGTAAATTGCGTATTTCTTGCAAAACGCTGGAAATCCGTCGAAAAACAGTTTGCCGAAGCTGCCCATACCCACGCGACAGAAGGATTCGGTGTCAGCGTACCACCCTATGGGGGCAGTTCAAATGGCAGCCTCAACAACCGTAAATTTACGGCAGAATCGTCACGGTATAAGATATGGATGCCCATTTTTGGACGATCCCCATGGTGCCTTCGACGCCTTCTAGCCTGGTTCTGGCCCCCCACAAACAGGTTCTCAACCAGACTTTGAAGCAGTATTTCGAGGGCATTGCGCCGAAGCTAGATCAGTGGCGCGATCGCAACCGCTACTACTACCGCGACCTTGAGCGCCTGCACCAGTTCCTCATTCCGCCCGACAGCCGTGTGCTAGAGATCGGCTGCGGCACGGGGGATTTGCTGCGTAGCGTAGCCCCATCGGTGGGTGTGGGCATCGATTTTGCTCAATCCGTCGTCGACATTGCCAGCAAAAAATATCCCCATCTTCACTTCTACTGCTTAGAAGCCGAGCAGCTTGAGCTAGCGGCCTTTGCTCCCGAACACCGCAGCTTTGATTACATCGTGCTCTCAGGGGTGCTGGGCTACCTAAGCGATATTCAGGCGGTATTGCAGCGGCTCCAGGCGTTTTGCACGCCTCAAACGCGGCTGATCCTAAGCTTCCACAACTTCCTCTGGGAACCTGCTCTCAGCTTTGCTGAAGCCATCGGTCAGCGCCGCCCGCAGCCGCCGCAAAACTGGCTGTCGATGGACGATGTGGTCAACCTACTCTCGGTGACAGGCTACGCGCCGATCAAAAAAGGCCGTCGCTTTCTGATGCCCAAGCAAGTTCCGGGGCTGTCGTACCTGGTAAACCGCTACCTGGGGCCGCTGCCGCTGGTCAAGCACCTGTGCCTGACCAATTTCGTGGTGGCGCGTCCCCAACCGGGGTTGCTTGTCCCCCCTTCGCCCCCCACCTGCTCGGTGGTTATTCCGGCCCGTAATGAGGCAGGCAACATTCGCGACGCGGTGACCCGGTTGCCCCAGTTGGGTGCTCACACCGAGGTCATTTTTGTCGAGGGCCACTCCAGCGACAACACCTGGGCCGAAATTCAGGCTCTTGTCAGCGAGTACAGTGGTCCGTTTACCCTAAAAGCCTATCAGCAGACTGGAAAAGGCAAGGCTGATGCGGTGCGGCTGGGCTTTGCCGAGGCCACAGGCGACATTTTGCTGATTCTAGATGCTGACCTGACGGTACCGCCGGAGGATCTGCCCCATTTTGTCGAAGTCATTGCTTCTGGGCGAGGCGAGTTTGTTAACGGCTCGCGTCTGGTCTACCCGCGATCGCGCCGCGCTATGCCCTGGCTCAACACCGCTGCTAATAAGTTTTTCGCCCTGCTGTTTTCCTTCCTGCTGGAGCAGCCGCTCAAAGACACGCTCTGCGGTACTAAGGTCGTGCGGCGCGATGACTACCTACGGATTGCCGCTGGTCGCCGTTATTTTGGCGACTTCGACCCCTTTGGCGACTTTGATTTGCTCTTTGGGGCCGCCAAGTTAAATCTGCAGATTGTGGAGGTGCCGATTCGCTACCAGCCCCGCACCTACGGTGAGTCAAATATTGCCCACGTTAAGGAGGGCTTAGTGCTGCTGAAGATGTGTGGCTACGCGTCTCGCAAGCTGAAGTTTATTTAGTGCAGTAAACAAGTTGAGAGGGGATGGGGCGCTTGGGAGCAAAGGAGACAGAGTTCTCCTCCTCTCCCAAGCGCTCCAAATCTCAGTAGCTGCCTATCCTACTAACTCAGGGCACCAGGATTTTGCCCTGGTAGCCTGCCTGGTTATAGCGATCTAGGGCATTTTGAGCGATGTCTTTTCCCTTGCCAGCTTCCACAAGCGCGACGCAGGCACCGCCAAAACCAGCTCCCGTTAGGCGGGCGCCGAAAACGCCAGAGGTTTCTTGCAGAATGGCGACGAGTTTATCGAGCCCTTCGACAGAAACTTCGTAGTCGTCGCGCAGGCTGGCGTGGGAGGCGTTCATGAGCTCGCCAAACTGCTCAGCCGAACCCCCCTGGCGAGCCTGGAGAACGCGTCCATTTTCGGTGATGACGTGGCGGGCACGGTTTTGCAGCGGTTCGGCCAGCTGTGCGATCGCACCCAAATCTTCCACGTCCCTCAGGGCTTTGACTCCTAGCTCTGAGGCGGCTTCTTCGCACTCCGCTCGTCGCTGGTTGTAGCCGCTGCCCGCTAGCGTGCGGGGAATGCCGCTGTCCATCACCACAATTTCGGCGCCTGTAGGCAGGGGCAAGAGCTGGCGCTCCAAAGTGCGGGTATCGAGAAACAGCAGATGCTCGGCATCAGCCAAACTAGAGGCCATCTGGTCCATAATGCCGCACTGCACTCCCGCATAGGCCTGCTCAGCCCGCTGACCGAGCTGGGCGATGCGGACATCGTCGATATCGAGGAGCTGGAGGTGCGATCGCAGTCCCCGCAGCATCGCTACCTCCAGCGCAGCGCTGCTGGACAGGCCTGACCCCATGGGTACGGATGAGGTAATGTGCACTGCCAGGGGCGGCACCGGTATGCCCTGATGCTCCAGCACTTTGAAACAGCCCACAACGTAGCTAGCAAAGCCTTCAGGGATAGGGTCCGTGGGGCCAAGGCTGACCTGCTGATCGAGCTCCTGGGAGTAAATGTGGTGCTGGTCATCGGGGCTGGGGCCAAGAGCCACAGTGGTCTGCTGAGGAATGGCCGTGGGCAGTACAAAGCCGTCGTTGTAGTCAGTGTGCTCGCCCAACATGTTTACTCGGCCGGGGGCGCTGGTCTGCACTTGGGGGTCTGCTTTGAAAACGTTTTGAAACGAGGTCATTTCGGGTCGGGGCATTTGGGGACAAGTGGGGACAAACTGGGGCAAGTGGGCCAGTTTGGGTGGGGCTCTTAATAGGATCGCGTAGGGCTATAAGGGCTCAGCGGACTAGCGGGATGGGGCGATGCCGTCCCTGCACATCGACGTGGGGCCAGTCTGGGTCGTAGGTCAGGTTCTCCAGAGCACCATCGGGCTGAAGTAGGAAGGTGTCCTCGATTTTGGCTCCGGGCAGGCTGGGGTTCCAGGCCATGGCGATAGGCGCAGTTAGAGCATTGTCGGTGCCGGGGTTAGCCACAATTTCGCGGGAGAGATACCCCGTAGTGCCGCCCTGGTGGTGCTCCTGAATGGCGTTCGGGTGGCCCTGGTCTACGTAGGCCTGCTTTAGGGTGAAATAGATTTGATTCAGAGGCGTGCCGTTTTGGCACTGGTTGAGCGCTGCCGCTTCGACTTCGCGCACCTGACGGTGCAGGTCCTCGTGTTCGGGCGACAGCGAACCAAAGGCGACAAACCGGGTGAGGTTGGCATAGAGGCCAAAGCCGCGAGCGCAAAAGACCAGCATGGCGACTTGGCCCAGCGGTTCGTCTTTGGCGGTGGCGTGGCGATGGATGGGGAGCCGCCGCTCTCCGGCAACCAGAGTCAGGGTAGGGTGCAGCCCTCGTTCCCATAGGGCAGCGGCTCCGGCTCCGGCTAGCTGCTGCTCCGTCCAGTCGGGCTGAGCCTGCTGTAGGGTGGCGGTCATGGCCTGACTGGCGAGCCGCCCTACCTGACGATAGCGCTCGATTTCAGACGGCAGCAGGGTTTGCTTAGCCTGCACCAGGGAAGGCGGCAGCGCTTTTTCTGCGCCGGTAGGTCTATCGCTTAGCACCAGACCGTGACTGACCGACTCGACAAAGGCTTCGCGCTGATCCGCTGCGGCCCAGGGGTTGATCGACCAGTCGTAGCCGACCCTAACCTCTTCCTCTTGCAGCCGCCGGGCCTCAATTTCGTCGGTCAAAATCCAGGCATTCTCAGCGGTAATCAAAACTTCGGCAACGCCGGTTTCGGCTGCCAGCAGCACGGTGTTGGAGCCGCCTGCGGTGGCCCAGGCAAACCAGTCGGTGCCGCGCAGTCGCACAGCGGCAGCGCCCGTATCCTTCAGCGCTGATCGAATGATTTCGAGCTTGTGGTTAATTTCTGCGGCGTTTTCTGGAGGATTCATAGCCGTACGGGCTCTTCTAGGGTGACTGCAACGGCCTGCAAATCCTGGGCTTTTTCCTCAGGCAGGGCGTCGTTAGCAAACATGCCTGCCGCCAGTTCGGTGCCTGCCAGGTACTTAAGTCGATCGCGGGTGCGATAGGGCGGGTAAAACTCGGCGTGCAGGTGAAATTCGGGGTGGGGCTGACCGTCGAGCGGTGCCTGGTACCAGGCCATCAGGTATGGGAAGGGGCGGTTCCAGAGACCGTCGTACTTGAGGGTGACGGTTTTGAGGGTGCGGGCCAGGCTGCGGCGCTGCTGGTCACTGAGATCGGTCAGGGTCGCCACGGGCTCGATAGGCGCAACCCAGACCTCATAGGGGTAGCGGGCGCACACCGGGACAAATGCGATCGCACTCTCATCCCGATACAGAATGCGCTTATCGTCGGTAATCTCCCGCTGAATCAGGTCCTGCAGCAGTCCTCGCTGATTCGCCTGGTAATACTGCCGCTGCTGCTCCCACATCCGCGCCGGGACAGGTGGCACAAACGGATAGGCGTAGATCTGCCCGTGGGGATGGTGCAGCGTTACCCCCACCTCCACGCCTTTGTTCTCGAAAGGCAGGACGTACTGAATCTGATCCATCTGGCCGAGGGCGCGAGTGCGATCGCCCCACACCGCCAGCAGCAGCTCCAGGTGATCGAGCGGTAGAGCGCTCAGCGGCGTGCTCGGGTCTTGGGTAAAGACCACCACTTCGCAGGCCCCATTCGCGGGCAGGGTGTCGACAATCAGCTCTGGGGTTTGCGCTGCTAAAGGCGCCATCGAGGGAAAGCGGTTTTCAAACACCGCCACGTCGTAACGCCCCTGAGGCAATTCCGTCGGCGCTGCCGGGTCAGTGGTGGGCGCCAGCGGGTTGTACTCTGGCGGCGGCATAAAGGTGCGTCCCTGGCGGTGGCTGGCATAGGCTACCCACTCGCCCCGCAGTGGGTGCCAGCGTAGGTGCGGGTGCGCCTCCACAGGATCATTGCTGGGGCTAGGCGCCACGATATCGTCGGCGATGGGAAACCGACTGTAGAGCGTCAGATTGCGCCCATCCGGCTTGCGAAGCTGCTGAGAGTACATCTAGGGTTTGGCCCTCCAAGCTGCTGATGTGCGGTCTTGGCCGTAGCCTCGGCCCGCGATTTTGGCCTGCTAACGCCTTTGAAGCGTTCGTGGGGCCAGTATATCGCCGGGGCCAAAACCCCAACCCCTATCCACAGGCGCAGGTAAATCAGGCTCAGCCCAGTCTCCTCTCTCCTCCCTCCTCTCTCCTCCCTTTCCCCCTTTGCCGAAAACTGCCAACCAAACCCGCCGAAAGCCGCACTAGCGTCGGCATGAACCCTCCGTGATTGGCCGAGTAGCTCCGCTTACCTTAGGGAAATAGTCGCCTGCTACCCCGTTTGACGACAGGCCCAAGGACAAAGACCATGACCACCCCCCACTACGACTGCGCCATTCAAATCGAACTGACCCAATTGCAGCAGGACATCGACACGCTCCTGACAAGGGTGCATCAGCAGATTGAGCTGCGGGCGGCCGCAACGTCCGCTGAAATCACTGCAAACATCGAGCCCACGCTACAGCCTGTTTCTGAGCGGGTGCTCAAGCTCGTTCCGGATCGGGTTCCGGCTCAGGCTCCAGAGGCCGTTCCGGCCTACGCTGCGGCTTAACTATCCCGGTGCCTCTACCTTTTTTCTGCTCCTAATCCCCCCACCTCACCAACCCACCAAGGAGTCCACCGTCACTATGTTCAGTTTGTCGCTGTTTAAGCGCCCCGCTCTGCAAGCTGCGATCGCAACCTCCGGCCCAGTACTCGACCTGACACCCGCCGCCACCGCATTAATCGCGGCTCCCGCTCAGGAAGCCATCGAACCCGCCGCTGAAGGCTCTAACCAACCCGCTGGAGAACCTGATCCTCGCCCCGATGGCCCACCGCCGCCCCTGCCCAACGTCTGGATTTACGACGGCGAAGCCTACGACCTGACCGACTTTATCAAGCGCCACCCCGGCGGCGAGTTCTTCATTGGCCGCACCAAAAACCGCGACATCACCGCCCTGGTCAACGTGCTGCATCGCAACCCGGCCAAGGTCAAGCAGGTGCTCAAGAAGTATTCTCTGGGTCGGCCTGCCACTCCGGCAGATATGCACCCCAAGTACGACGCGCCGCCCTTCCTCTTTAAGCCCGATTTTGACGGCTGGCGCGACACGCCCAAGTTTGACTTTGCGCCTAAGACACAGCTGCTAGATGCTATTCGCGATCGCCTCAAGACGCCCGCCATGAAGGCCAAGATCGAGCGGATGGACGCTCTCTTCAACCTGGTAACGGTGACGCTGGCGGTGCTCTACGTGCTGGTAGAAGGCAGCCGCCTGGTTTCGCCTCAGTTCATGCCCATCTACCTATTTGCGCCGCTGATGGCGATGCTGCGAATTTCCCTCTCGGGGGCGGGGCACTACTTGATTCACCGGGCCCAGGTGCGCTTCAACAAGCTCTTCGGCCATGTGTTTGACATCAACTACGTGCCGATGGCCCATGTGGTGATGGACGGCCACACCCTGATGCACCACCCCTTCACCCAGAGCGAGGTGGACATCAAGCGCAACGTCTTCACCGCCATGATGGACCTGCCGCGCTACTACCGGGTGCCGCTGCACACGCTGCACAAGCTGGGCCACATCTCCACCGGGATGTTTGTGCGCTCTACCGAGCTGACCATGCTGGCGGTTCGCTTTGGCCCCGGCAATCTCTACGGCGACTGGCGGCGAGCGCTGCCCCA
>DATNQE010000720.1:0-2445 GCA_036702895.1 Trichocoleus sp.
GTACAGGGTTCAGGGAAACCATGTACCTTGTACCCTGAACTCTGCACCCACTAAAACCCTCCTCCCAGCCGAGCGCTCAAAAACAGAGCTGCGATCGCAACCTCCGACACCAGCCCGCCGATGTTTTTGATCGAAACACTCCGATCAACTACCAGAGAGAGGGCGCGGCCAACGGCAGCGGCCAAGCAGCCAATTCCCAAGGCTGTGAAGACAGAAACAGACTGCAGCCAGAGGCAGGCGACTCCTAGGCCCAAAAAGAAACAGCCAAAGATAGCGCGAATTTCTGAAAGGCCTTCAGGCTCACGGGGGCGAATGCCGACAAAAGCAGCGACGGATACGGGAAAAAAGAGGGCCAGCAGGCCTAGTAGCAGGAGCGAAGCAGCTGCGGCATTGGGAGCAATGGTCATCCAGTCAGTCACGGCAAGTCCTGAAGCAAGAGATTTACTCTCCTTACTATTGAGGTTGCAACGGCGGTAGCTGCCGACGGTCTTTTGGTAGAGACCGTGACGCTGGCGCGGGCACAATTTGCGACAGAGGCCGTCGATGGTTGAAACGCCGCACAAGAGGCGAGCTTATACACTTAGGTAGAAGCTGTTTTACACGGTTCATCGCTAGGATAATTTGACTCTAACGACCCACCGACCAGCCCTTTGGCTACTGGCTTTGGCATCGTGTTGTTTCTAGCGCTTGAGAACCTGCGGTGGAACCGGCCTATCACTCTGCTCCAGTAGCATCTTCTCCCACATCCGTTCAGTGGAAGCAACGTTTTTCCCACCCGATGCAATTTGGCCTCGCATGGTATAGAAGGCGGCACTGGCAGGTGCGCTACGGGCTAGCGCTGGTCACTTCGGTGGCAGCCCTTTTGCTGCGGCTGATGCTGGTTCCGATACTTGGGTTGGCAGGTCCCTTTCTGCTGTTTGCTCCAGGGGTCATGCTCACCGCCTGGTACGGCGGCCTGAAACCGGGGTTGGCCGCGACTGTGCTGAGCTGCCTGTTGGCTGTCTGCTTCCTGGTGGAGCCTATTGGCTCTTTAGCCGTATCTCATCCAAGTGACTTGGTGCGATTAGGGCTGTTTGCCCTGATCGGAGTACAGATTAGTCTGCTCAGCGGCAAGCTGCTAACGGCTAGGTGGCGAGCCGAGGCAGTAGCTCACCAAGCGGCTGCAGCGGTTCATTCGTTAGAGAACAGCGAGGAGCGCTACCGCGAGCTGATCGAGAGTGTTGAGGGCTATGCCCTTTATGGCCTCGACCCAGATGGGTATATCATTAGCTGGAATCTGAGCGCAGAGCGGCTCAAGGGGTATCGCAGTGAAGAGATTTTAGGACACCATTTCTCCTGCTTCTACCCGGCTGAGGCAGTTGAGGCAGGCCTGCCCCAGAAGGCTCTAGAGCAGGCCGCTGCAAGGGGCCGATTTGAGAGCGAAGGCTGGCGGGTGCGCAAAGATGGCTCGCAGTTCTGGGCCGACGTTGTGCTGACGGCACTGCGGGGAAAAAATGGAGAACTGCTGGGCTTTTCAAAGGTCACCCATGATGTCAGCGAGCGGTGGGCTGCTCAGCAGGAGCGCCAGCGGGCAGAGGAGCAGCTGCGGCAGACTATTAAAACGCTCATGGCCATGAAATTTGCCTTAGATGAGGCTGCCATTGTCGCGACGACTGACAACAAGGGCACAATTCTCAGCGTCAACGATAAGTTCTGCGAGATCTCTAAGTACTCCCGCGACGAGATCATCGGCCAGGACCACCGCATTCTTAACTCAGGTCACCACCCCAAAGCGTTTTTCCATCGGCTCTGGAGCACGATTACGCGGGGTGATGTGTGGATAGGGGATATTAAAAACCGGGCTAAAGACGGCAGCTTCTACTGGGTGAGTACCACCATCGTGCCGTTTTTGGACGAGCAGCTTAAACCCTATCAGTACTTAGCGGTTCGCTTTGACATCACAAAGCAGAAGCAGGCAGAGGCCGACCTGCAGCAGCTCAACGACAACTTGGAGGCTCAGGTTAAGGAGCGCACCGCTCAGCTGCAGCAGTCCCTCAGCTTTGAGGCGACTCTCAAGCGCATTACCGACAAGGTGCGTGACAGCCTTGACGAAAGCCAGATTCTGCAAACCGCTGTGCAGGAACTGGGCAAGGGACTGGGCGTGAGGAGCTGTAACGCGGCCCTATACGACCTGGAGCAGAGCACGTCTACAGTCTACTACGAGTACAACACCTCCCTATTTACGGTGAAAGGCCGGGTGGCTCAGATCGAGAGCTTTCCTGAGCTATACCAACCACTGATAGAGGGGCAACATATTCAGTTCTGCAATGTCGTGCCCAATCCCATTAGGGGACGGGTAGCAATGCTGGCCTGCCCTATTTTTGATGACCAGGGGGTTTTGGGCGACCTGTGGCTGGTCACCGAAAAGGATTATTTCTTCAAGGAGGCCGAGGTGCGGCTGGTGCA
>DATNQE010000723.1:0-2228 GCA_036702895.1 Trichocoleus sp.
CTGGGGTCGGATACCAACGGGTCGATTCGAGTGCCTTCCTCCCTGTGCGGCATCTACGGCCTCAAGCCCACCTATGGAAGGCTTTCGCGCAACGGGTCTTTTCTATTTGTAGCCAGTCTCGATCACCTAGGTCCGTTTGCCCGCTCGGTGACCGACCTAGCCACGATGTTTGACGTTATGCAGGGGCCAGATCCGAATGATCCTGCCTGCACATCTCGTCCGGCTGAACCTGTTTCGGGTGGTCTAGACAGAGGCATTCAAGGATTGCGAATTGCGCTGGCGGGAGAACACTTTGCCCACGGGATGCAGCCTGAGGTTGCTGCAGGTTTGGAAAAGGTTGCCAAAGCACTTCAGATTAGCGAAACCGTCACGATTCCCGAAGCGGCACGGGCGCGGGCGGCCGCTTTCATCATTACGGCTTGCGAGGGCAGCCAGCTCCACATTCACAGGCTGCGCTCTCGACCGATGGATTTTGATGTGGCAACGCGCGATCGCTTTTTGGCCGGAGCGCTGATTCCTAACGGCTGGTATCTGCAGGCGCAGCGGTTTCGCCGCTGGTACCGCGATCGGGTGCGGCACCTGTTCGAGAGCGTTGACGTAATTTTGGCGCCCACAACGCCCTGCGTCGCGCCCCCACTGGATCAAGCCACACTGGAGCTAGACGGCCAAACCGTTCCCCTGCGGCCCAACTTGGGAATCTACACCCAGCCGCTTTCCTTTATTGGCCTGCCAATCGTTTCGGTGCCGGTGCATCAACCGGGCAAGCTGCCCATTGGGGTGCAGATTATCGGGGCGCCCTACCAGGAGGCCAAAGTGCTGAGAGTTGCCGCTTACCTTGAGAAGCAGGGCGTTACGACAGCGCCTATTGCCGCGCAGTAGCCATCCCAATATCGGTACGCTTGAGGTAAAGTCTCGATGCGTTAGACAGGAGTTGTCTCGGCGCTGGCTGCGGGAGCATCAGGTGTGTCTGAAAGCGCCTCTGGCAGCACATCCGCCAGAGTTTCAGGCAGGGCAGGATTGACTGCTAGCGGCGCTATTGCCAGCACTTCCGGCGTCGCTTCGGGCGTGAGCGCAGAGGTCACACCCGCTTCTAGATCTTCCAAAAGGGGCTCTAGGGTAGCAGCAGCAGTCTCAATGGCTTCTATCGCTGCTTTAACGCCGGATTCAAGCACGTTGCCATGGCTATCCTCGGTGTCTGTTGTAGCGTCTTCCCCAGCTTTCTCAGCTTCGGCTCTAGCCCGCATCTCGGCCGCAAACTCCTGCTCCGGGCGAATGCTGCGATAGCGGTTATTGCGAATCCAGTCGATCATGCTGCGAATTTTCTGCGGCGGCTCGCCCAGGGTGGTGAGCAGGTGAGAGCTGAGTTCCAGGGCTGCTTCGAGTTCTGGCTGGACGACTTCTTTAGCCCCGATTTGGGTCAGTTCGTCGACTTCTTTATTGCTGTGGGCGCGGGCAATCACGTCTAAAGCGGGTACGTGGTTAAGGGCGTGCTCTAGCAGCAGGCGGGTACTGAGGGGATCGGGCAGCGCGATCGCAAGCGCCTTGGCCGTTTCCAGGTGGGTTTTCTCTAGCACCATTTCAGAGTCGGCATCGCCAAAAACAAAGGGAATCTCGCGCTTGCGCAGCTCCTGAACCGCTCCCTCGCTGTTGTCGACCACCAGCACTGAATAGCCACGCTCCAACAGCAGGTTAACCATCACCTGACCAACCCGGCCATAACCGGCAACAATGACGTGATCCTTTATGGTGTCAGGTACACAGGACTGCTGCGGCCCGTCAAATTGCTTGAGGTAGTTCCCCAGCAGAGGCAAAGACACTAGCTGAGTTGCCACCGTGGGAGCCAGATTGAGCCATACGGGCGTTAGCACTAGGGTGATCACGGTGGTTCCCAGCAGTACGGCGCGCGCCTGTTCCCCAATTAGGCCCATGTCGTAGCCAATCATGGCCAGCACAAAGGAAAATTCCCCAATCTGGTTCAGGCCAAAGCTGGCAAACACTGCGGACTTAAGGGAGTAGCCCGACCTCAGCACCACTGGCAAAATAATGACGGCTTTACCGACCATCACCAGCAGCACTACCCCCAGAATGATGCCGAGGTCTTCGGCCAGCAGTTCGGGGTCGATCAACATGCCGATGGAGGCAAAGAACATGCAGGCAAAGGTGTCGCGCAGCGGCAAAATTTTGCCCAGCGCCTGGTTGGAGTAGTCCACCTCCGAGATCATCAGACC
>DATNQE010000863.1:0-3694 GCA_036702895.1 Trichocoleus sp.
AGCACCGTTTTGATTTGAATGCCTTTGGCTTCAGCAGAAAAGCGGGTAGTTTCGACTGCTGCTTCAACGATGGTTAGTAGATCAACGGGATGGACGTTGAGCGCTATCTTGCCGTGCAAAATGCGGGAGACATCTAGCAGATCTTCAACCAGTAAGGCCTGCAGCTTGGCGTTGCGCTCAATGGTATCGAGGGCATAGCTCACCTTGGCGGGGTCGAGCTTGTTGCTGCGCAGCAGCTTAACCCAGCCCAGAATTGGGTTGAGGGGCGATCTCAGTTCGTGGGAAAGCACCGCCAAGAACTCGTCTTTGATCCGGTTAGCCGCCTCTGCCTGCTCCCGTGCGGCCCGCAGCTCGACAACCTGCTGCTGCAGGGCCTGATTGAGAGCCTTAATTTCTGCTTCGCTATTTTGAAGCCGATGCAGGCTGTACCGGGTCTGCTGCTGAGATTGCTGCAGCGCCCCTACTAGGGCACTAATGAGCAGCCCCTGTAGGACAAACAGCAGCAGTCTCATGCCGTCGGGAAAGTTGAAATTCAGGCTGTAGCGTTCATCAATGAAGAAGTAACTAGCAAACAGAGCCGACAGCAGCGTGGCAACTGTGCCTGGCCCTCGCCCTCCGTAGAGCGCTGCTACAGTAACTGCCCCAAAAAAGAGTAGAAAAGATGCTCGCGTGAGGTAGATGTATGGGTCAAGGGCCAGCATCAGCAGCAGGGCCGTCAAGACTGCTGCAATTGCTAGGCCATAATTCCGCATACTTCGACTGGTTAAGGGCATAAGCGCTGTGCCAACCCCTATGGGTCTCGAAACTGGCTCGTCTTTCCCCAAAATTGCCCAAAGATTTGGCTTAAAAACCACTAAACCTGGTCTCAGCAGGAGTTGTCTTTCCAATTGTCCTTCTAAAGGTAGAGTCCCTCTCTCTATCTTTAGATAGAGCTCGTTGATGGTTTCTAGGTTAATCAGGATCCGCAGAAGAGGATGCTGAACGAGTACGCATCTGCACCTTAATTTCAAATACCCCCTTTAGCAGAGCCAACTCCGAAGTTAGCGACTTTAAAGTAATAGATTGCTGCAGCCCTATTATGTTGTGACTTTTCCGGTGGCTGCTATCAATGGCCGCTGTAAGCAGCAACTTCTACTAGCTGGCTTCTAGGATTGTGGTAACTGCATCAGACTTTCTACTCAAACTGCTGGTAAAGCATAAGCAGTCGCCAGAAGCAGCTACGCTCCAAGCTTTCTGACCAACCCTACAGTTTTGACGAGAACTCCCTATGGTTGCCGCTCCCTCCGCCGTTCAATCCATTACAGATTATTTAGGAGCTGAGGCCGACTCACTTCTAAGCCACGAAGCCAAAGTGCCTAAGTCGACCCTGCACCTTCCTGGCCCTGACTGGGTGGATCGCATTTTTGCCCAAAGCGATCGCAATCCCCAGGTGCTGCGCAGCCTGCAGCAGCTCTACAGCAGTGGTCGCCTAGCCAATACTGGTTATCTTTCTATCCTGCCGGTAGACCAGGGCATTGAGCACTCTGCCGGGGCTTCTTTTGCTCCCAACCCAATTTACTTTGACCCCGCCAATATCGTTGAGCTAGCCATTGCCAGCGGCTGCAACGCCGTCGCGACTACTTTGGGCGTGCTGGGCATGGTCGCTCGCAAATATGCTCACAAAATTCCTTTCATCGTTAAGCTCAACCACAACGAGCTGCTGAGCTACCCCAACCAGTTTGACCAGGTCATGTTTTCGTCTGTGGAGCAGGCTTGGAACCTGGGGGCAGTGGCTGTGGGGGCAACGATTTACTTTGGTTCCCCGGAGTCAACCCGACAAATTCAGGAAGTGCGAGCCGCCTTTGAGCGCGCCCACCAGCTTGGGATGGCGACGATCCTCTGGTGCTACCTGCGCAACGACATCTTTAAGCAGGATAAGGACTACCATCTGGCGGCGGATCTAACCGGCCAGGCCAACCACCTGGGCGCCACTATTGAGGCCGACATCATCAAGCAAAAGCTGCCTGAACTTAACGGCGGCTACCAGGCTGTGGCCGCAAAATCGGGCAAGTCCTACGGCAAGACCCACGATCTGGTCTACTCCAACCTCACCAGCGACCACCCCATTGATCTCACCCGCTATCAGGTGCTTAACTGCTTTGCTGGGCGAGCTGGACTGATTAACTCTGGTGGCGCTTCTGGCAAAAATGACTTTGCCGAGGCCATTCGTACGGCAGTCGTAAATAAGCGAGCCGGAGGCTGCGGGCTAATTTCGGGCCGCAAGACCTTCCAGCGCGACTTCAAGGAAGGGGTGAAGCTGTTCCACCTGATTCAGGATGTGTATCTGTCTCCTGAAGTGACGGTTGCCTAGGGTGACTATTCCCTGGGCAACCCACCTCAATCAGTCTGCGAAACTTTAGTAGAAAGGCTGCCCACATTACTGGGCAGCCTTTTTAACGTGCCTGAGGGCCTGCACAGTTAACCGACAAACTTGACTGCGCCCAGTTGAATTGCGTCGAACAGGCGGTTGATTTCCCTACGCTCTAGCTCATCGACATTGCCGTCGGCCATGACCGCAGCCGCTAGATCCTGATATTGACGCAGGGTGATCTGTCGCGAGGCGATGAGCTGATTGATCAGCTGGGATAGCTCGGCCTTGGGGGCGGGCTGAGGGGTTGGAGAATCAGATTGCATGAACGGCTCCGTTGAACAGCGTTGATCCCCTCAATATAGACACTTAGTAGGCGTCAAACTACCGTTGGAATGCGGAGGTGGAGTATCCGGATGAGACTTTTTAGCTGAATTACCTGCTTATTGACCCTTAGTGACGTTTAATAACGCCGGATCTCCTGGGCCGTAGTGCCAGCAGCGGTGCCAGCGGCATATTTGGCGTACTGCTCAATGTGGTAGTCGCCGGAGAGGGCCGTGGCTTTGACACTCTCGAGATTTTTCATGGCTCTCCACCACTGGTGCAGCCGAGCGCAGCTATCAGGCACAGTCACACCCCGGTAGTGCTCTAGGGCAGGCCAGCGCTCAAACCAGGGGTAGTAGGACAGATCCACTAGGTTAGCCTGGCTGCCAAACCAAAAAGGGCCATCCGAGAGTTTTTGCAGCCCCTCTTTTTCGATGAACACTAGGTGCTTGTGAATCTCGGCCGCCCACTCCTGCTGCTTTTCGGGCTCCTGGCTCAGCAGCAGCTTGTAAAAGGCTGGAATCAGCTTGGTGTTGGCAAAGTCGATCCAGATGCGCGCGATCGCACGCTGGGCCGGCTCCTGCGGCAGCAGCGCTGGCTGGGGAAACACCTCCTCCAAATACTCGTTGACAATTGACGACTCCCAAACCCGATGCTCTCTGTGGCGCAGCACCGGTACTTTGCCGTAGGGCGAAATCTCTAGAAAGTCGGCGGGCTTGTTTTGCAGGTCGATTTCTATCACCTCAAACTCCACGCCTTTTTCGATCAGCACGAGCCGACTGCGCTGGGCAAAGGGGCACACCGCCGCGCTAAAAATTTCCACGTTAGCCATGGGAAGAGAGCCTAGAGTCTACGTTTCATGAAGCTAACACGCCTGCCCAAATTCTGTCGGTTAACCTTAATTTCTTAAATTGGAGAGACTGTATGGGGCTTAGCACCCGTAAAGCTGTCCTGTTCGCGCCGCTGCTGCTAGCCATACGGCCTTAAGCCTGAGCTTGTCACCTCCTTCAGGGGCTTTGTCTA
>DATNQE010000867.1:0-4484 GCA_036702895.1 Trichocoleus sp.
CGAAGATTCTGAGGATGCTTACCGCTAGCTAGGAGCAGGAATTTTTTAGCCCTACAGGCTGCCGCTTATCACGCTGAGTACAAGGTTGGCGGGATAAAAATTGTCGTCCAGCAGCGCTACAGCTAGCAGCACTATATCTACCTGTAGAAGTCATCTCCTACCAGAACAACAGTTTTCAAGGAAGGTTTTGTGCAGTAAGGAAGCTGTGCAATGGCTCTCAATGCTGGGAAACCTGGGAACAGTCCCGGTGGGCATGAGCGCCTACTCCGGCCAATTCCTTTAAAACTTTGGTGTGCTGTCTGCAACCCCCAAGGGAGAAGGATTACTCTGGTAGAGGGATGACAGCCGTAAAGATCTAACGTTCATGCGCCAATTCTGGAAATACACTCTGGCTAGCCTGACTGGCACCTTTTTGTTTGTCGTACTGTTCGGGGTACTGGCGGCGATCGGAGCTGTAGGGCTCATGAGCATCTTGGCCGCCAATTTGGCAAAGGGCAGCACGCCGCTGGTCGAGGAGGACTCCATGCTGGTTTACGACCTCTCCACCAGCATTCCCGACTCGGAGGTTGTGCCAGCCCCCACAGATATTTTGTTTGCAGGCCAGGTGCCCAACCAACTGACCCTGCGGGAAGCCGTTGTAGCGCTGCGTAAGGCGGCTGAGGACGATCGCATTGCTGGGCTCTACCTCAAGGGCAGCAGCGATGTCGGCACGGGGCTAGCCTCCCAGGCTGAATTGAGAAAGGCGATTGAAACGTTTCGAGAATCAGGCAAACCCGTGATTGCCTATGATGTCTCCTGGACTGAGAAGGAGTATTTCCTGGCGTCTGCGGCCGATTCCATTTACATGAATCCCTTTGGGGATCTGGAGATGAACGGCCTGTTTGCCGAGATGATGTACCAGGCTGAGGCCCTCAACAAGCTGGGGGTTGGCGTGCAGGTTACACGAGTTGGCAAGTACAAATCGGCGGTGGAGCCCCTGCTGCGCAACGATATGAGCCCTGAGGAGCGAGAGCAGACCCAGCGCCTGCTGAGCGACCTCTGGCAAACAATCATTCAGACCTCGGGCCAGCCTCGGTCGCTGTCGGCACAGGCGCTGCAGTCGATTGCCAATAGCCAAGGCTTTCTCTTCGGCGAGGAGGCCAAGACCGAAAAGCTGGTGGACGAAATTGCCTATGAGGATGAGGTGATTGCAGAGCTGCGATCGCACACCAACCAGCAGGAAGACGATATTGATGACGACGAGAGCTTTCGCCAGATTAGCCTACAGCAGTACGCCGACCTAGCCGAAGACGACCTGGCCAGCCGGAGCTCCGGCAATGAAATCGCTGTCGTTTACGCCGAAGGCCCCATCGTTGACGGTGACGGTGGCAGCGGCTTTGGCAGCCAGGTCATTGCTGGCAACCGGCTAGCTCGTGAGCTGCGGCAGCTGCGGCAGGACGAAGACGTCAAGGCCATCGTGCTGCGGGTCAACAGCCCAGGGGGGAGCGCTACAGCGTCTGAGATTATCCTGCGAGAGGTACGCTTGCTGCAGGAGTCTGGCAAGCCTGTCGTGGTTTCTATGGGCAACGTGGCTGCTTCAGGCGGCTATTGGATTTCCTCTCTGGCCGACAAAATTGTGGCAGAGCCCACTACTATCACTGGCTCTATTGGCGTCTTTAGTCTGTTCGTCAACCTGGAGGGGCTAGGCGATAAGGTCGGCATTAGCTGGGACGGCGTCAAAACTTCAGACCTGGCCGATATTTTTACCAGTACCCGGCCCAAAACCACGCGAGAGCTAGCAATCCTCCAGCGCTCGGTTGACCAAATCTACGGCGAGTTTCTGTCTCGAGTGACGGAGGGGCGCCAGCTGCCTGCCGCTAAGGTTGCCGACATTGCCCAAGGACGGGTGTGGTCTGGTAAAGCAGCCCAGGAGCTGGGCCTGGTAGACGAACTGGGCGGTCTAGATCGTGCCGTTGAGCTGGCGGCCGAACTGGCGGAACTGGAGGACGACTGGCGGCTGCAGGAGTACCCCGAGGGAGATGAGTGGGAGCGCTTTTTCACCAGCTTCTTTGAATCTGCTCGGGTTCAGGAGCAGGACCCAATCTCAGCCCAGCTAAGCAAACTGGTGCAGGATGTCGACCTGATTAAAACTCTCAACGACCCGCGCGGCGTTTACTCGCTCATGCCCTACCGACTAGATATTAAATAACGCAGGTTCGCTTGAGCTGAACGCCGTCAGCGTTTGTGAGTTTAACTGTGGATTAACCTCTGCGGCAGGTTCTCCTAGGGATTGATTGAGCGCTCCAAAGAGGCTGCTCATCTAACAAACCTTGGTTGAACAAACCTTAGATAAACAGCAGCAGCGTCATCACAAACACCACGACGCCAAACGCGGCTGTAAACACATTGCCCTCCTCTTCAGAGTCATTCTCAGCATCAGGGCTACTGAGGATCCGCTCAAACCCGCAGTTGAGGCAGTGGTAAGCGCCTGTCTGATGGCTGACGATAGAGTGTTTGCCGCACTTAGGACACTCAACAGCGCTTGAGAGGTAGCTCGGTACGGAGGTCGTTTGCATAACTTTTTTGGGGGGTTAGGGTAGCAGTAAGGGACGAGCATTGCAGGGTATTTTGAGGCCGCGCCAGGAACTCCTGCGCTTAAGGCTGCTGGTAAAAGGGCCTTGAACAGAGCGTTTTAGAACGGCCTTAAGAGGTGAAGTTCAGAAAAACCAGCTGCAGCAGAGCTACTAACCGGATTAGCGGCTTCTTGCACCCTGAGCTTACCTTCAACTTTGCCTCGCCTCTTTGCCGACGTCTATGGGAGAAACTTCAGGAAAAATCAGCAGTTTGTGCAGCTAAACGGCTGATCTGAACTGTCCTGAACTTTTTCCAGGTTTGACTTGCAGCAGGATGCTTGGCGGGCTATTGCGGACGCCTTCGAAATTAGCCCCAAAATCTGAGCAGGCTCAGATGAGGTGTGATAGTCTTTGGAAAGAAAAGACCGAACGGTCTTTTCAACTAGGTTAGGTGATGTCAAAAGCTCAAGAAACCCGTCAAAAAATTGTGCGCGAAGCGGCCATGCTGTTTAACCGGCAGGGGTTTGCGGGCGCTTCGATGTCCGACATTATGCGGGTGACGGGGCTCCAGAAAGGAGGGATTTACAACCATTTCGGCAGTAAGGAGGAGCTGGCCCTGGAGGCGTTTGAATACCTGGTTCAGGAGATTACATCTCACTACATGGCAGCTATTCGCAGTCAGCGCCACGCCTTCGATCGGCTCATGGCCATGCTGGAGGTCTATCGCCACTTTCTCGACCATCCTCCCGTTGAGGGTGGGTGCCCCATTCTCAATATGGCGGTGGAGAGCGACGATACTCATCCAGTGCTGCGGCAGCGGGTACGCCAAGCCTTAGACGGCTGGCAGGCGTTGATTCGAAGAATTCTGATTAAGGGCATGGAGCGGGGGGAAATTTGGCCCGAAACAGATGTTGACGGAGTAGCCACAATTTTGATTGCCACTATTGAGGGCGGGGTGATGATGAGCAAGCTCTATGACGATCCGCTGTACCTAGAACGGGCAGTTAATCACCTGCAGCAGTACTTACAGGCGTTCAGGATGCGCCCCTGACGCTGACTCAGCCGTCCCACAGTTCATTTTTTTGCGACAAAAAAGACCGATCGGTCTCTTAGGAGAAAAGCTATGTTTCACGCCAACGCGATCGCACTTGAAAACCCTTTTGCCGTTGAATTGAGCTTTAAGCTACAGCCCTTTGATCTCGACAGCTACGGTTTTGCCAGCGAGTTTGCCTATCTGCGCTGGCTGGGGAGCCTACGGCAGGAGTTTTTACAGCAGCATTTTGACCTCGCCCAGGGGACGTGCCCAGTGCTGGTGTCCACTCAAATTGAGCACAAACAGCCGGTGCGATCGTCCGAGCCCGGTCTGGGGCCGCTGTCCAGCGTGGTCTCAGGCCGCCTGTGGCTCGCCAATCTGGGCGAAACCCGCTGGACTCTCCAGAGTAGGCTGGAGAGCACGCAGGGAGTTACTGTTGCGACGGCGGTGCAGGTAGGCCACATGATCAATGCCGATACACTGATGCCCGTGGCCATTCCGGAGGCGTTAGCGCAGCGGTACTGGGACTATCAATGGCGGCAATCATCGTAAGACGGCATCGAGCACCGGCACCTTGGGCTTTTGGTTGGCCCGGCGGGTAACGTGCCATTCCCGTCGTCCGCCCAGGTGGTAGGACAGCGCTACAACAGCCACTAGGCTCTTGAACCAGAAGTAGAGCGGCGAGAGCACGCAGTACAGCACAAAGTACGACGTCGGGAGAGTGATCACGGGATTGCGGAACCGCATGGCCGCGAACACCTGATAGAAGCCGCTTAGCAGCGTAAACAGGGTGCTGATCAAGGTGAACTTGAACAGCGTTGTGGACATGACCAGATCCGAGAATGAGAGGCTCAAGGTAATGGGAATAACCTGCAGCGCCAGAGGGTGAAAGCCTTCGC
>DATNQE010000008.1:0-8526 GCA_036702895.1 Trichocoleus sp.
TCCAGAGATGGCTCCTGACGAATCGCCCGATCCAGCCGCAAACGCCGCTGTGCATCCTGAAAATTCTGCTTCAGGCTCACTTTCAAACTCACTCGTTTCAAATTCACCTTCACCGGTTTCAAATTCACCGGTTTCAGGCTCAACCGAGCTTACTGCCAATACTGCTGAAACCTCTTCAATCGGGCCCAGTCCGGCTCTCGACTCCGCTCCGTCCCCTACAGTTGAGACTCTGAATCTGGCTAATCTGGCCAGCAACGACGCCATCACCATTGTTCAAGCCCACGCTTTCGATAACCGTCAGGCAGCTACGCTCTACGTTCGCAATCTCCCTGTCCTGACATTTCTTGGCTCAGAGCTTGCAACGCTAGCCAATAATAAATCCCTAGAGGCCGCGCCCAGCAGAGGGGATGATCCAGTTTTGCAAGCTAACCGAATTGGCACACAGCTGGAGGAGTTTTATCGCAACCAGGGCAACGCTGAGCAGATTTCAGTGCGGTGGGACCCGTCCCAGGAGCAGTACCTGGTTACCCTCAACGGCACGCCTCTGATTGCTGTCGACAGCGATACCATTCTCCCCGACACTACTGCAGATCCAGCTCAGGATGCGCTGCAAGTTGCCAACCGACTGCGTCGGCTGATAGGAGACGCGCCGCCGCTAGAAGACATTGAAGGCAGGCCCCAACTCCCAGAGGCATCAACCCTAGCAGTCACCTCAGTGCTGTCCGGAATGGCCTCCTGGTATGGACCTGGTTTTCACGGCCGACGGAGCGCTAGCGGCGAAGTGTTTGACCAAAACGCAATGACTGCGGCCCACCGTACGCTGCCCTTTGGTACTGAGGTGAGGGTCACTAACTTAAGCAACAATCGCCAGGTGGTGGTACGGATCAACGATCGAGGGCCCTTTGGTCATGGCCGGGTGCTGGATTTATCGGCAGCAGCAGCCCAGTCAATTGGGCTGGCACAGCGGGGAGTTGGCATGGTTAGAATTGAGGTTTTGGGCAGGCCTTAAGCTCTATCCGCCGTTTTTTCACACCAGCTTTAGACGCTTCCCCTGAAGTTTTATAACTCCCCGCTTATCCTAGAGTGGGGGGTTTTTTGTTGGCATTTGTTTCGAGTGCAGCAGTTCGTGCAGGAGATGTCGCTTGGATAGGATTCGGGCTGGGGACGCTGGCTTAATCCTTCCTCCTTTAAGGGAGCTAAGCCGATCTATCGGGTTGGAGCAGAGGCGTCATCGTAGGCACCTATCGGATTAGGCCCAAAAAGGGAAGATTTATCGGTAATGTGTAGGTTTGGACATTTGCGTTGACAGGTGTGTCTAGGGCTTTGAGCAGCCCGGTTTGAGTTGCGATGCCGAGAGGGGGCAATTGTGCAGGTACTAAAGACCGTTGCGGGGCTAAACTGCTACCTGGCCCAGCGCCGCTACCCGCTGGGGCATCCCCTGGAAGATTTGCCTCAGGTGGGGCTGGTGCCGACGATGGGAGCGCTGCATCAGGGTCACCTGAGCCTGATGCAGCGGGCTCGACAGGAAAATGAAATTGTCGTCGTTAGCATCTTTGTGAACCCCCTACAGTTTGGCCCTGGGGAAGACTTGAGCCGCTACCCCAATACCTTGGCAGCGGACTTTCAATTGTGTGACCAGGCAGGGGTAGATGCTGTATTTGTCCCTACCGTTGAGGCACTCTATGGGGTGGCTGAGACAGACCCTAGCCAGCTGACTCAGGTAGTGCCACCTAAGGCCATGACGACAGTTTTGTGTGGTCGGTTCCGTCCTGGGCATTTCGAAGGTGTGGCCACCGTGGTTACCAAGTTGCTCAACATTGTGCGCCCCGACCGGGCTTACTTTGGCCAAAAGGACGCTCAACAGCTGGCCATTTTGAGACGGCTGGCGCAGGATTTGAATTTGCCGGGCGAGTTGACTGGCTGTCCCATTGTGCGGGCGGCAGACGGACTGGCCCTAAGCTCTCGCAACCAGTACTTAACGGAGACGGAACGCCCAAAGGCCGCTATTATTCATAAGGCGTTGCGGTCAGCCGAGACCTTGTTTAGGCAGGGGGAACGGCAGCGGCAGACCTTGATTGACAAGGTCGAAGCCGTAGTGGCAACGGTGCCTGAGGTGCGTCTTCAGTATGTGGATTTGGTGCATCCGGATACGATGGTGCCCTTGAAAACTGTGAAATCGGTGGGACTCATGGCTGTAGCTGCTTTTCTCGGTACAACTCGATTGATTGACAATACGCTGTTGCGATCGCGTCGTCCCATCATCGCCATTGACGGCCCAGCGGGGGCGGGCAAATCTACCGTGGCCCGGCAGGTGGCTCG
The DNA here is from genome assembly GCA_036702895.1 of Trichocoleus sp. Lineage (GTDB taxonomy): Bacteria > Cyanobacteriota > Cyanobacteriia > Phormidesmidales > Phormidesmidaceae > JACVSF01. The sequence goes on from DATNQE010000008.1 coordinate 2,320, forward strand.
CGAGCTAGGGCTGCTTTACCTCGACAGCGGCGCAATGTATCGCGCGGTTACCTGGCTGACCCTGCAAAAAGGAATTGATCCGCAGGACGAGGTGGCGGTGGCCGAGTTGATTCAGGATTGCCACATTCAGTTAGCCCCATCAGGGGACGATCCTGCTTTTGCGGCTTACCCATCACGGATTTGGCTCAACGGGGATGAAGTCACCCAAGCCATCCGTAGTCAGGCCGTGACCTCCCAAGTTTCTGCCATTGCCGCCCAGCCTGTTGTTCGAGCAACCTTGCTAAAGCAGCAGCAGCAGTACGGGGCAGAGGGGGGCGTGGTCATGGAGGGCCGCGACATTGGTACCCAGGTATTTCCCTATGCTGAGCTGAAGATTTTTCTGACAGCTTCGGTATCAGAGCGGGCTCGGCGGCGTCAGCGGGACCTACAGGCCCAAAACCAGCCGGTGATCAATCTGGAGGATTTAGAGCGGGCCATTGACGAGCGCGATCGCAAAGACAGCACCCGCCGCGTTGCACCTCTGCGTAAGGCAGCCGATGCTCTGGAACTGCAGACCGACAGCCTCACCATTGATGAGGTAGTGGCTCAGATTGTGACCCTCTTCCACCAGCGCGTTGACCAGGAGGAATTGAGCTCTAATGGAGTGCTCAACCACTCCGCTGGGCGCTAGACAGAATTTTATGATTACGGGCAAAACGGCTGTCCTGGCCGTCATTGGCAATCCAATTAGCCACTCTTTATCACCTGTTATGCACAACGCCGCCCTGGCTGAGCTGGGCGCAGATTATGTGTATGTGGCCTTTGCGATCTCGCCTGAAAATTTACCCGCAGCGCTAGCAGGGTTCGCGGCCACGGGGGTCCGAGGATTTAACGTCACGATTCCTCACAAACAGGCGATCATGCCGTTGCTAAGCGAGCTATCGCCAGAGGCTCAAGCCGTGGGGGCCGTCAACACTGTTTGGCGCATCGACTCAGGCTGGGCCGGAACTAACACTGATGTAGCCGGTTTTTTGGCGCCGCTCAAAGCACTCAGCCGCAGTTGGGAGGGGGCTCAAGCAGTGGTATTGGGCAATGGTGGAGCCGCCAGAGCTGTAGTGGCTGGCTGCGGTCAGTTGGGTATGGCGGGGGTAAAGGTTGTAGGCCGCAACCTGGAGCGACTGGAAGCCTTTGAGCACAGTTGGCAAAGCTCTCCTATCTGCCCGCCTCTAACGGTGCAGCCTTGGGAAGCGCTGCCAGACCTGCTGCCTCAGGCCGATCTGATTGTCAACACCACGCCTCTGGGAATGCACCCAGAGATCGAGACGACGCCTCTTAATGGGGCGGACTTTGGGCAGGTCATGGCGGGTGCGATCGCATACGACCTGATCTACACTCCCCGCCCGACCCGCTTTCTTGCCCTGGCTGCCCAGCATGGGCTCAAAACAATTGATGGACTTGAGATGCTGGTGCAGCAGGGGGCTGCTGCTTTAGAAATCTGGCTGCAGATGCGGGCGCCTGTAGACACTATGCGACAGGCTTTAACTGCCTACCTGGAGCGCTAGAGCACCAGCACCGGTCTCAAGTCGCGGTAAACTCACGGTAAACTAAAGGCTGAAGCGCACACAGCGTCAAGGTGGGCAAAGGGAAGGCAATGCGGTCCAAAGGATTGATTATCGGAGTTTTAGCGGGTTTGTTTTGGCTGCTGAGCAGCTTTACGCATCCGGCCTTCGCCCTGACCCCCATTGAGTTGACCGACCTGGCCTACAAGACTTGCCCTGATGAGTATGAGGGCATGGTTACGGCTGGCTCCATTCAGGAGGCTAACTGCTACCTCATTGTGGGCAAAGCCATTAATCGCTCTGGCAAGCCTGTAACCAACGCCGACATTTTTGGCCGCATCTACGATGCCAACGACAATCCTGTAATGCAAAACCGGGCACGGTTAGGCTCTATCGAAGAAGTTCCACCCGGTGAAAGCCAGTTTGAGCTGCGGGTTTCCGTCGCTGCCAACCAACCCGAACCTCTCAAGCTCAAACAGTTCAAAGCCTCAGGCTTCTCTGGCCAGGTACGGCGTTAACTGATAAATAAGATTACGACCTTCGACAGAAGCCTTCAACCGTCATTTGTGATACCACCGACAAAGATTTCCTTGGGTACCCTATGAGGCAGTCACCTCCGTAGAGGAATCTAGAGAGGAATCTAGGGTATGAGTCTTACCAGTGAACCTCAAGCGGTGGAGCTGGCTCAGGCCAGTGAAGATTACCCGCTGAGTGCCGTTCCCTTAACCGCCCGCAAGTCCCTTTGGTCGTTGGCCCCCCTGTTGATGGGGTTTGCCCTAACGTCGACTACCCTCTTTGCGGGGGGTGCGATTGGGCCATCTTTCAGCTTTCCTTCGCTGATTGCCGTGATTTTGATCGGCAACATTATCCTAGGCGCCTACTGCGCAGCCCTGGGATTCATTGCTTCCAAGAGCGGCTTGACCACCGTCTTGATGGCTCGATTTAGCTTTGGCAATATCGGCTCGCGCTGGGTTGACTTCATTATGGGAGCCACCCAAATCGGATGGTATGCCTTTACCACTGCCGTCATTGTTCAGGTGTTAATGTCGCTGTTTGGCCTGGAGCCAGGTTCCCCCAGCTACGGCATTCTGTATTTCGTACTGGTCTTCTTTTTCAACTACATTTTCTGCGCCACTGCCTACATCGGCTATGTGGCGATGGACTGGCTCAGCCGTTTGGCCGTTCCGGCGATGCTGGTGCTGATTGCCATTAGCTTTGCGATTGCCTTTGGCGATCTCGGTAGCGCCCAGATTCCTGCTCCTACCGGTGAGCTAAGCATGGGAGCCGCGCTGGCTATCGTCATTGGCACCTTTATCTCCGGCGGCACCCAGGCGACCAACTGGAGCCGGTTTGCTAGCTCAGGTAAAAACGCCATTATTAGCACTCTGCTGGCTTTTTCTTTTATCAACGGTCTGCTTGTGTTCGCTGGGGCTTTTTGCACAATGGTGTACGGCACCCAGGACCTGATTCAGGCAATGGCGACCCAAGGCATTTTGGCCGGCGCTGTCGTGCTGCTGATTCTGAACGTGTGGACAACGCAGGACAACACCATTTATGCCTTTGCTGTCGCTGGGGCCAATATGTTCCGCACGACCAAACGTCACGCCTTTGTGCTCGGGGGCGCTACCTTTGCGCTCGTGCTGACGCTCTCTGGCATCTATGAAATGCTGCCGAACTACCTCATTTTCTTGGGCACCGTCATTCCCCCGGTGGGCGGCATTATCATGGTCGACTTCTGGTTCAAGTACCGAGGCACCTTCCCCTCCCTCGACGCGCCGCTGCCGGCATTCAACTGGTCTGGCATTATTGCCTACGTAGTGGGTTCTGCTGTGGCTTATTTCACTGGGCAAGCCAATCTCGGCATCGGTCCCGTTAACGGCATTGTCGTTGCGGCCCTGCTCTACGGCATTCTCTGCCAGGTGATGCCCCAGACCATCAGCCGCGCAGCTGAGTAGATGCTGATATATAGCAAGCCTAAATCAGATGTGAACGGGGGCAGGGGTTTCACCCCTGGTTAGGGGTATAGGCCCCTAGACCCACAAGTGGTCTGTGATTGCTGTGGCTTTCAATCTGTTGGAAAGTGGGCAAGTCAAAGGAGGTGTCGGCATCACGGCACCTCTTTTTTGTCGATCTCCCCTACTGCCGTGTAGAAAGCAGGGGAACGTGTTTCATGGGGGTAGCGTGTGGATTTTGACTATATTGTTGTCGGCCGCGGGTTAAGCGGTTCCGCAGCGGCTCGGCACCTCTGCGAAGCCGGTGCCCGAGTTGCCCTGATTGGACCAGAGGAACCGCAGTTCGTTGGCCCATCACCCCGGGGCGATCGCAACACTCACGGCGGCGTATTCGCCAGTCACTATGATGAAGGCCGCATTACGCGCATCATCGATCCTCAGCGGCACTGGGCTCTATTTGCTCAGCGCTCTATCGCCCGTTATCGACCGCTAGAGGCCTTTTCGGGGATTTCCTTTTATGGGGAGGTGGGGCACTTGGCAGTGGGCCAGGACGAGGGGGATTCTCAGCGGTACCTGGAGACGCTCCAGCAGGTTGCGGCTGATTTGGCCGTAGAGATTGAGGTGCTCAGAGGCGAAGCGCTGCGATCGCACTTCCCCTACTTTCAACTGCCGCCGAGTGCGGTTGGGCTGTGGCAGCGACAGCACGCAGGCTATATCAGCCCCCGCGCCCATGTCAAAGCTCAAACTGCGGCAGTTGAGCGCCTAGGGGGCTGCCTAATTCCCCGAGAAGCTTTGTCTGTGAGAGTTCATGGTGAGGGCGTTTGCGTAGAGACAGCGGCAGGCAGCTACACAAGCCGGCGGGTTCTTGTAGCGACCGGAGGCTTTACCCAGGCTAGCGAGCTGCTGCCGCGACGGCTAGAGCTTACGGTCAAAGCCCACACAGTGCTGCTAGCCGAGGTCGATGGGACTGACCTAGAGCAGCTGAGGCACATGCCGTCGCTGATTAGCAAACCCGTCAATCCTCGGGACCACTTTTACCTGCTGCCGCCAATTCCCTACCCTAACGGCAGCTGGTATCTCAAGATTGGCTGCTCCGACACACCGCCTATGGCAGACGACCTGAACTCCCTGCAGCGCTGGTTCAAGGGGCAGGGGGATGATGCGATCGCAGATCGGCTCAAGGCACTGCTGCTGCAGACTCTGCCAAAGATTCAGTTTGCCTCCTTCTGGGTCGATACCTGCGTTACAACGCACACCCCTACGGGCTACCCCTACATCGGAGCATTAGACGACGGTCCCATTGTGGCGCTGGTAGGGGGCAACGGCTACGCAGGCAAATCAGCCGATGAGCTGGGTTACATCGCTGCTAGCTTGATGCATCAGGGCCGCTGGACCTATGACTTGGATGCAAGTCTTTTCAAAGTGCGCTGAATTTGAGCCTGATTAAAAACGCTGGTGGCTCTAGAGCGTCCCCAGCGACTTCAACAGTACCCCAATCTTGATAAGCCTGGCGGCTTAATTAAAGCTAGAAATCCGAACTAGGATAGGGATAGGGCTAAACGCCGCAAATAGCCGGCTAGCTGCCCTAAAGCTAGGTGCCATGAAAATTATTTTGCTCAGCCTTATTCGCGGCTACCGTGTGGTCATCTCGCCGCTGCTGCCGCCGACCTGTCGCTTTCAGCCCACCTGTTCTCAGTACGCGCTAACGGCAATAGAGCGCTTTGGCCCAGTTAAAGGAAGCTGGCTGGCTGCCCGCCGCATTTCCCGCTGCCACCCCCTGCATCCCGGCGGCTACGACCCAGTCCCCCCTCCTGAAGAGCAGCCCTGAGCCCGCCACCCCAGCCAAACATCGGCTCAAAAGCATTTTCTGAAGCATGAAGCCCGATTGACGCTCCAGACAGGAGTATCCATCGGGCCTCATGTTTTTATGGGTTACCCGTTGTCAAGGCATCAGCCTAAACGACGGTTTGGCTGATCTCAAGGCTAGGCTGGGCCATCTTACGCTTGATTTGGTCCGCCACGCGAATTGCGATCGCAACGATCGTGAGCGTTGGGTTGGCATAGCCGCTCGTGGGAAACACACTGCTGCTGGCGACGTAGAGGTTAGAAACCCCATGCACCCGACAGTTAGCATCCACAACCCCGTGCTTGGGACTTTCGTGCATCCGGGTGGTGCCCATATGGTGGTGAATTGAGGGGTAAATCATGCGGGGAAGCCCCTGATCGAGCTCCACCTTGAGCTCGCCTAACCCGGCCTTCGCAAACTCCTGCTTGAAGAGCGCCTGCGCCCGGCGAATACTTTGAATATCCTGATCGCTCCAGCGCCACTGAAGCTGCATCTTGGGATAGCCAAAGACATCTCGATCGTTACTGAGCATGATTCGGTTAGCGGGATCGGGCGCTTGCTCGGTAAAGTGAAGCACCTCAAAGCAGGAGAATGCTTTTTCCTGGTCTTGCCGCAGCGACCAGCCGCCCATATCGAAGTGGTAGACCTTGTGGGACCGCTCAACATAACCTTTCTGCCACTGGAAATAGAGCAGGTCGTCGAGGTTAGTGACAATGTCTTTAATCTGCTTGAAGGTTGGCAGTTTGCCGGACTTAAGCAAGTCCTTCGCATCGATTGCCGAGCGAATTGCGGGGGAATAGTAGTCCCGGCCTTTGGGAAACAGCAGGCGCAGCAAATTGAACTGGTCTCTGGCGGGTCGAGGATACAACGC
>DATNQE010000011.1:0-2827 GCA_036702895.1 Trichocoleus sp.
AGAAGATGGTGTTTTCCTCCACCTGGTTGGGCACGCCGTAGGTCGCGCAGGTGGAGGAAAACACCATCTTCTTCACCGAGGCGCTGACCATCGCCTCTAGCAGCGTTAGGGTGCCGACGACGTTGTTGCGGTAGTACTTGGCCGGGTTGGTCACCGACTCGCCCACGTAGGCGTAGGCGGCAAAGTGAATGACGGCGGCAATGGGCTGGCGGGCAAAGATCTGGTCGAGCAGGGTGCGATCGCAAATGTCGCCCACAATCAGCTCTGCCTGTAGGGCTGATTCTGCTAGGTCGCGGTGGCCGTACACCAGGTTGTCCAGCACAATTACCCGGTAGCCGCTCTGCTCCAGGCCCAGCACGGTGTGGGAGCCAATGTAGCCCGCCCCGCCTGTGACCAAAATAACTGGCTTTTCAGAATGACTCATTGCTGATAACTCCTAAGAACGGGTTGAGTAAGGAACTAACAATAAAATTGGGTAATAAAAGCTCGAAAATAGAGTTCTGCTCGTGATAATTCAGTTTTTTCGAGATTTTAACGGTGAATTTTGCCCCTAATCCTGGCTTTCTTAGCTTTTCTGACGTAAAGCTCTGGTGGCACCATAGAATTGTCGCCAAGAACTCCCTTCATACTGTGACGACTTAAACAAGCAGCACGGCTACAGAAACTAACGCGCGCAGTAGGCTAGCAGTACATCCTCTGGTAGATCCCTGCTCCAATCCCTTATATGCCTCTGATCACCGTCCGTCCGGAAGGGCTTTACTGCGAACCTGGCAATTTCTTTATCGATCCGTGGCGACCCGTTGATGTTGCCCTCATTACCCATGCCCATGCTGATCATGCCCGCTCCGGCAGCCGTGAGTATTACGCTACCGCCATTTCTGAGGGCATTTTAAGAAAGCGATTGGGTCAGGAGATTGCGCTTCACGGGGTGGCCTATGGCGAGAAAATCAGACTCGGCCAGACCTGGGTATCTTTTCACCCGGCTGGGCACGTGCTGGGCTCTGCCCAGATTCGGGTAGAAGCGGGTGATGAGGTTTGGGTGGTCTCGGGGGACTACAAGCGCTGTGCTGACCCCTCCTGCGACCCTTTTGAGGTGGTTCCCTGCACAACGTTTATTACCGAAGCGACGTTTGGCCTGCCCATCTACCGCTGGGAGTCGGGAACTGCAACGGCCCGCCAGATTTTTGAATGGTGGCAGGGCGACCCCGATCGGGCCTCAATTTTGTTTTGCTATGCCTTTGGCAAGGCTCAACGCATTTTAAGCGAGCTGTGTCAGTTTACCGATCGCCCTGTCTACGTTCACGGCGCTATCGAGGCGCTGACCGAGGTGTATCGCCAGGCAGGCGTGCAAATGCTGCCGACCATTCCTACCTCAGAGCTGCCCCGCAGCTTTGCTTACCGAGGCGAACTGGTGCTGTCGCCTCCCTCGGGCCATCGCTCCACCTGGATGAAGCGCTTTGACCATCCTCAAACGGCCTTTGCCTCTGGCTGGATGGCTGTGCGCGGAGCCCGCCGCCGCCGGGGCTATGAGCGGGGCTTTGTGCTCTCTGACCATGCTGACTGGCCCAGCTTAATTCGCACAGTCCAGGAGACAGGAGCCAAAACGGTGTACGTCACCCACGGTCAGTCCGATGTCCTCTCGCGCTACCTGCAGGAAGTCTGCCAGATAGATGCCCTGCCGCTGGAAACTCTATTCGAGGGGGAGGGTGACCTCTAGCTCCCCCTGTTAGATTGGCCTTACCGCTGTTGCAATCGATACTTCAGGTTCGTTCTTCTTCCTAAAGTTTGGCGATGCTGGGAGCGGCTTTACCCTGATTTTCTCTACTTGAGAACGGTATGTCTAAGGAATCCGTGCTTGATGGAGTCGCGCAAACGAGATTGGCATCTAATGGCTCTACACCCAACAGTTCTGGGCTGAGATACTCTGCGCGCTATTCCCGCCGTTGGCCCAATATTTGGCTTTCTCGTCTGTCAGGCCGTAGCGCCCGCCTATTTGCTGTAGGTCTGTTGAGTGCTTTGGCCATTGCCTCACCGGGTCAAGCGGCGGACAAGATTTTCTTCAAACGGGGGTCGTTGGTGCGATCGCTACCCATCCGCTCCCTAGAAACCTTTGTTGCGGACGGCACCGTTGATGATGAGTTGGCATTTTACTTCCAGATAACGGGGGCCGATACTGCGGCTCAAGAGAGCTTTCGCCAGGCACTACAGCAGGCTCCCCCAGTCGATCCCAACCTAGTTTCACAGGTGCTCTACTCCGGCATTGGGGAAGACCTGCTCACTCAGTTTGGCGAGCTGGTACAGTCCCGCGCGGGGCTTAATGGCGGCCTGGCGCTGCGATCTGCTCTGGTAACGGCCTCTAACTCACCTGAAGGTTTAAGCCTGCTCAATGTGCTGCGGGCGCTGCCCACCGATATGCAGATTGACCTGGAGGCTGTGGGCGAGCTGCGGCAGACCGTAGAGGGTATTCTGCAAACAACAACAGACTCTGTTGCTACGCTCGGTCAAACCGCTGGCACCGAAGCCGCCCGCGAATCCCCGGTAGACTATGCAACCCTGCCCGATTTGACTCGGTCGGGCCCCTATGGCGTGGTGCGACGACGAATAACGGTGACCCGCACCACGCGGGGTGATCTAGCCGAGGGCGATCGCACTTTTTACGTTGATCTGTATCAGCCCCAAGGTCGCCAGAGCAGTCTGGTGCCGGTATTGATTTTCTCCCACGGTCTATCTGCTGCCCCTGAGGGCTACCGCGGACGCCTGCAGCATTTGGCCTCTCACGGATTTCTAGTGGCGGCTCCCCAACACTTAGGTAGCGACGCTCAGTACG
>DATNQE010000012.1:0-4239 GCA_036702895.1 Trichocoleus sp.
TAGAATTTAAGCGTGTCGAAGCAACCTTGGTCGGATACAACCAGGCAGCAGACGCTCTCTACGATGTTCGCGCCTGGTGGCTATCGCTCACCCCCCAAGAGCAGGGCAACCCCGAAAACGTCACGCTGCTGGTCAAGAGCACCGAGGAAACCATCCGCAGCGAGCACCTGAGCTGGCTGCAGGATATGCAGGACAAGCTGGCCCAGCTATACGGCCAGGAGGGGAAGGGGGAGGAGCAGGCAGCACCCCCTGCCAAAGCCCCTGCCCCTGCTCCGCCAGCTGCACCGCTCCCTCCTCTGAGCCCAGAGGCCATCGCCGCTGATGTCCTCAGCCCGGACATGCCGGGGCTAACCCCTAGTCAAGTTGGTCACTGACGGAGTTCTAGCTCAATTCCGAAAACTGCTAAAGCACATCCGGTGGGGCTAATCCTTATTGCTCGTAAAAAAGAGGGTGCGATCGCGCTTTTCCTGAGAACCTCTCCCATTTCCACAGTAAGCACTGCACCGAAAACCCATCCTTAAAGGTCGCGCTGACAGCTGTTGGAATTGAACCTGGAATCATCCGACACTGAAACCAGCCGCCCGCTGGTTTATAGGGACGGCTGGTTTACTAGCTCATGAGTTAGGGTCAATAAATCAAAACTACTGGCCCTGCAAAGCGGCGGCTGTTTTTTCCCGATCCAGCTTCATCACCACAACTCCCAGCGGCGGCAGCGTTAAATCAAGGGAGTAGGGCCGACTGTGGAAAGGCCAATCGTCTGACCACTTGCCACCCAAATTGCCCATGTTGCTGCCGCCGAACTCACGCGCATCGCTGTTGAATAGCTCGCTATAGTAGCCCGGCTCCGACACCCCAATGCGGTAGTGGCTGTGTGGCTGGGGCGTGAAGTTGCAAACCACAACAACAAAGTCGTCACTGTCTTTATCACGGCGAACAAAGGCCACTACGCTGTGGCGGTTGTCGCTACAGTCAATCCACTCAAAACCTTCCTGGCTGAAGTCTTGAGTATACAGAGCAGGCTGGGAGCAGTAAAACTGGTTGAGCTTGGCAATGAAATTCTTGTGGTGCTGGTGCGCTTCATACTGGAGCAGGTGCCACTCCAGATCACCCCAGACGTTCCACTCGCTCCACTGGCCAAACTCCATGCTCATGAACAGGGTTTTCTTGCCGGGGTGCATGAACATGTAGGTAAACAGGCAGCGCAGGTTGGCAAACTTCTGCCACTCATCGCCCGGCATTTTGCCCAGCATGTTGCTCTTGCCGTGCACTACCTCATCGTGCGAGAGCGCCAGCATGAAGTTTTCGGTGAAGGCGTACCAAATGCTAAAGGTGACGTTGTTTTGGTGGAACTGCCGGAACCAAGGATCCATGTTGAAATAGTCCAACATGTCGTGCATCCAGCCCATGTTCCACTTCAGGTTGAAGCCTAGGCCGCCCACATACGTCGGCCACGACACCATCGGCCAGGACGTAGACTCCTCAGCAATGGAGAGAATACCGGGGAAGTAGCTAAAGAGCACGTGGTTGGTCTGGCGCAAGAAGTCGGCCGCCTCAATATTTTCCCGGCCGCCGTACTCATTGGTCACCCACTCGCCTTCCTTACGGCAGTAGTCCAGATACAGCATGGAGGCTACTGCATCCACGCGAATGCCATCGATATGGTACTTGTCAAACCAAAATACCGCGTTCGCCACCAGGAAGTTGCGTACCTCGTTGCGGCCATAGTTGAAGACAAGAGTGCCCCATTCCTTGTGCTCGCCCTTACGGGGGTCGGAATGCTCGTAGAGATGGGTGCCGTCAAAAAAGGCTAACCCATGACCATCTTTAGGGAAGTGACCGGGTACCCAGTCCACAATCACCCCAATGCCGTTCTGGTGGCACTGGTCGATAAAGTACATCAGGTCTTCAGGGGTGCCGTAGCGGGAGGTGGCAGCGTAGTAGCCCGTCACTTGGTAGCCCCAGGAGCCATCAAAAGGATGTTCTGCAATGGGCAAAATCTCGATGTGGGTAAAGCCCGCTTCCTTCACGTAGGGAATCAGCTTTTCGGCCAGCTCTCGGTAGGTCAGGAATCGGGCGCCAGGCTTCAGTTCCGCCACGGTGACCGCAGGTTGCTCAGTACCGTCGGGACGCTTAGCCGGTTCAGCAGACGAGCCATGTAGCCAGGAGCCCAAATGCACCTCGTACACAGAAACAGGCTGGGTCAGGGGGTCACTGTGACGACGGCGCTCCATCCAGTCACGGTCGTTCCATTCAAAGGTATCTAGATCGGTCACGACCGAGGCCGTCTTGGGCCGCACCTCCTGCTGGAAGCCGTAGGGGTCAGACTTCTCGTAAATGTGGCCCGTAGCGTTTTTAATCTCGTACTTGTAAGACTCACCCGGCCCCAAATCGGGGATAAATAGCTCCCAAATGCCGTTGCCCGTCAGGCGCATCTGGTGCTTGCGGCCATCCCAGTGGTTGAAGTTGCCCAACACCGAGACGTTGCGGGCGTTAGGTGCCCAAACGGCAAAGTACACTCCGGTAACTCCATCCATAATGGTGGGATGGGCGCCGAGCTTCTCGTAAATGCGGTGGTGGTTGCCCTCAGCAAACAGGTGTATATCGAAGTCAGTGACGCGGCGAGTTTTAAAGGCATAGGGATCGTAAATGACTCGCTCGTGCTCCCCTTCCTTGAGCTTGAGCTGGTAGTTAGCCAGTTCCTCGGCCTCAATTACGCACTCAAAGAAGTGCGGATGATGGGCCGTTTCCATCGCTAGCTGCTTGCGCTCCTCCGGCAGAACTACCCAGGCTGCTTCTGCCTGGGGCAGATAGGCTCTCACCGCCCAAACGGTTTTGCCGTCGAGCTGAATCAGATGGGGGCCTAGCACTTCAAAGGGATCGTGGTGCTGGTTCCAAACGATCCGCTCAATCTGCTCAGGGGCAACAGTAACAGACATACATCACCTAAAAACAAAAATGTGACGCCGAGTTTTAACAAGCTTCCACAGGCGCTTCAGGAACTCCAAACAGAAACCTAAGGAGATGATTAGAGGGTTTTGGATCGCTTCCCCTTAGCTTACGGTTAAAGGCCAACGACCGCATCTGCTCAGAGGCAGTCTAGGTAGACCTAAACTTGCCCTAGAGTGAACCGCAGTCGTTGTAGAGTCACCGCCATCGTCTTGGAAGCAAAAGTAGGTTTTGCTATATGCGAAATAGATTAACAAAACTTAGCGAAATCCCAAGATAAAAATCTGTGGAAGTTGCCAGCAGAGATTTATTTTCTCAAGGAATAATCGGTATAAACGTGCGCAGCCCGCGCCGGAGCTGGAGCAAAAAGACAATCTCGCGCACATTAGGAGAAGCGGTTTCTCGGTCGTTGGGGTTTTGCAGCTGAGCCTGCAGCTGGGCATACTCAGCTGCCGAAAGCAGCTCGCCATCGATAGGCGAGCGAGCCTCGGTAATAATTTCTGTGCGCAGAACCTCCTCGGGGATGTCTTCGGGTGGCGGTAGACAGACACTGGGCTGCGCCGCAATCAGAGTTAGGCTGCTGCCTAAAAGCGCGGCTACGGAGGCGCAACGGCGGGAGGGCATGGGGTGTTTACAGGTTTCCTTATGACTCGCCTCTACCATAGCGTGCTAGGCTCTGAGGAAAATTACTCCGTTGAGGAAAGTGTCTGTGAGACAGTCTGTAGGGCGGTTTGGAGAACGGATGAGCTTGCGAATAGTTGGGGGGCTGGCAGCACTCGCCGCCGTGGGGATATGGTCAGGAGCAGGCGTCGAACCAGCCCGGGCACAGACTCTGCTGGAGGAAACTGGCACTATTGTGCCTGCTGAACAGCGCTACACCTTTGACGGCACAGCAGGCCAGTCAGTGACGATCACCCTAGCAAGTGAAGATTTTGACTCCGTTGTGCTGCTGCAAAATGCCGCGGGTGAAGAGATCGCTGCTAACGACGATTTCGGCGGCACTCTCAACTCGACGGTGATTGTGACGCTGCCCGAGAACGGCACCTACACAGTGGTGGCGCGGTCCTTTGCTGGTAATGGTGGAGACTACCAGCTGGCCGTGCGGATTTCAACGCCCTTTGAAATCACCTACAGCAAGGCCATGAGTTTGGTGCAGGAAAATCAGTACGAGGCTGCGATCGCAGCTTACACCGATGCGATCGCCATTGACGACAGTCAGCCCTCCGCCTACCTGGGGCGAGCCGAGGCCTACCTAACCCAGGTCTATGTAGAGCAGGGGGAAGATTTCTCAGG
>DATNQE010000016.1:0-2083 GCA_036702895.1 Trichocoleus sp.
TCACCATCTAAAACCTTCACGCCAGCCTGGGCCAGGATTTCCCGCACTTCATCCTGCTGCCCCGACTCGTAGTCATGGTTGCCAAAGACCGCCAAGGTAGGAATTTGACAGCCGCTGAGTTCTCCAACTAGCACCTCTGCCTCTTCTGGCAGGCCATAGTCGGTCAAATCGCCGCACAGCAACAGCACATCAGCCTGCTTACTCGCCTGAGCAAAAAGCGGCTTGAGCTCTCCTTGGGAGGTTTTGGTGCAGTGAATATCGCCTACGGCGGCAATGCGTATGGTGTCTGGGGTGGATGCCATGATGCTTTGGCCTTCACGCTTATGGGTTCTCAGCAAGCGGGTTCTCAGTAAGCATTCTGCTGAACCGATAGCTCTATGAACGGGCAAGACTGCCGCTCCTCGCTTGCTTTTTTGCCATCATGGCGAATTTCACCCCTACCCTTCCTGTGTCGTTGGTTGCATTTTCTGGGAGGTTTTTCTCTGCAGAACCTTCTGATGTTGTGTTTAGGGTTCTGCAGGGTCTGGTCAGCGGTCAATCACAATGCGCCCTGCGATGGGCAGGATTCGTTCTCTAGATTGAGGCTCAAGCCGTGGAGGATCGCCATGCTGGGTAGTTACAGCCGCTTTCGTCGCTTAGAAATACGGAAGCCTACTTAAGAAACCTATGCAGGACGCTATTACTCAAGAGGACTTTTTAGCTCCCGAAGCGCGGGAGTTTTATTGTCAGGCGCTAAATTTGCTGCAGCAGGCACAGGTACCGTTTTTGATTGGCGGGGCCTTTGCCTTTGAGCGCTTCACCGGCATTAAGCGCGATACCAAAGACATCGATCTCTTTGCCCATCCCGACGATGTGCCTCGCATTTTAGAAGTGTTTGCTGAGGCAGGGTATGAAACGGAGTATGCCGTTCCCCACTGGCTGGCAAAGGCCCGGCGTGGTGCGAGGTTTGTGGATTTTATCTTTAACTCAGCTCATGGCCAGCTGCCCGTGAGTCACGTTTGGTTTGAGCATGCGGTAGACGCTGAGGTGCTGGGTATTGCGGTAAAAATCTGTTCACCCGAGGAGATGATCTGGTCGAAGTCTTACGTGATGGCGCGCGATCGCTACGACGGAGCCGACATTGCCCACCTGATTTTGGCCTGCGGCAAAACAATGAACTGGGCCAGGCTACTAGACCAGTTTGGCGACCACTGGCGGGTGCTGATGAGCCATCTGGTGCTGTATGGCTTTATCTATCCGGGGCAGCGATCGCACATTCCCGCCTGGGTCATGCAGACCCTCTCCGAGCGGCTGCTGCAGGAAACTGAAGATGTCCCTGGTGCTGAGGATCTCTGCCAGGGAGGCCTACTGGCCCCGCTGCAGTACCTAACCGATCTGGAGCGGTGGGGTTATCACGATGGCCGGGTAGAGCCCGTGGGCGTGCTGGAGCCGGAGGATGTGGCGCAGTGGACAGAGCACCTGCAGGAGGAGAAGGCGTAGGGGCGTGAGATGGTTTGGGAGGGGCAGAGTGTAAGGTTTAAGAGATCCAGGCTAAGGTTAGGAGGCGCAACTTTTAGCGGACAGCAGCGTCTATAATGCAGCACGGTTGTTCTGCTTAGTCTGCTTCTGAAGCAGGCTAACGGCTAGAGACTGCTCTTAAAACTACCCTGACAGCCCTTGCCACCGGTTCGACACAAGCTTGTCATACCGCTGTAGTTTCTAGCCGCTACACCAGGGGTAGGCTCTAGCTAAAGACTGCTACCAGACGCTGAGCTACCTGAGCGCTACCCTAGAGGCAGCCCTATGGGTAGCCAAACCGCCCGCACCCCCTCGTTCAATCTCCCCCATGAGTTCACCAAACCCTTTACCCTCCGACCCTCAGCCCGACGGTTTCCACTCCCCCCATCAGCCATCCCACTCTACTCCCAACCCCTGGGTGGAAGCGCTTCAGACCATTGGCCTGAGCGTCCTGCTAGCCTTTGGGATTCGCACCTACGTGGCTGAGGCTCGGTATATTCCCTCGGGTTCAATGGAGCCCACCCTGCAAATCAACGACCGATTGATTATTGAGAAGCTCAGCTACGATTTTGAGCCGCCCCAACGG
>DATNQE010000051.1:0-16725 GCA_036702895.1 Trichocoleus sp.
TGATGCGGGGGATTGATAGGGCGCTGGCGTTGGCGCCGAAGCAGGGGTAGGGGGGCAATGGATTTGGGGGGTTGTGAGTTGCTGCGCTCTCTTAGCTGCGGAGGCTATTGCTTGGGTAGCAGCCTCCCAAACCCCCCTGGATGGAGGGCGGGCGCGCCCTCCAAACCTCCTCCGCTAGAAGTCCCCCGCCATCGACATTGCTTCGTTGGTTCATTCAGCCTTTGGAGAAGTGTGCGAGTCCTTCTGTTTTCGGGGGTCTGGTGCTTTGTCACGCCCTCATAGAGGGCTGTCAGTTCTTAGCAGTCTTTGGAGCGGATGCTAAGGATTTGAGCAACTCATCAAATTTGCCGTGACGCAGCCCTAGGCTGCTTATGGGTGGTAAACGAACTGTAAGTCTGTTAATGGCCTGTAGAAGTAGTGAGTGTTGCCTCTGCCGGAGCGGCTGTTTGGGGTGACTGGGCCAGAGGCTTTAGCAGAGCGGCAGCATCTTCGGGACGAGCCCAGCTGATGGTTTGCCCCGTTCCCCGCAGCCGTAGATTGGGTCCCTGCTTGCAGGCTTTGAGGCAGCCCGTTGCTTCTAAAGACACATGGCTGAGAGTGGGGTTGGTCGCAATTTCGTGCTCTAGAGCCTGCCACAGCTCGCTGCTGCCCCGGCGACAGCAGGTGCCCTTGCGACACACCTGAATACAGGCGGTTGGGGCTATGGTTGCCGCTGTAGCTGAAGGGGGCGCTAACCCGAGCGCCCCAACTTCTGTCGGCGGCATTGGCAGGATATTGATGGCGTACCAGCCGCCGGGCTCTGGGTAAGCCCAAACGTGAATGAAAGCGCCCGGCATTAGCTCCCGCACCAGCATGGGTCGCAGGTACTTAGGCAGCTTGACTACACATTCCTGAGACTGCGTCTGCAGGCGTAGGCCAATGAGCTTGCCCTTCTCAGAGCGCAAAACGTCTAGGTACTGGCCCTTAAGCACTTGCCCCTGGGGAGTGGGCGCTGCTGTGGTGGCCGGATGGTCTTGCAAAAGGGTCATGGCGGCTTCTATCTACACAGAAGGGGGCTGCAGAAACGTCAGGGCAAAGTTGCTCCTGCTAGGGGCCGTATTGTTGAGCGGCTAGACTGCCAGGCGGCTAGGGTTCAGCAGACTTCTGGCGCTGGCTGGGCTGCTGCTGCCAGCATCGCTGGAGGTGTTCGAGGTTAGCTTCGCGGGGGGCCGTAAACTGCTGCACTACGCTCCACAGCTGAACCGCAACATCTGCAGTGGTTACCTGAACTACCAACGGTTGTCCAATCTGGCATTGACAGGAAATGCCCAGCTGTCTCAGGCGATTGTAGATATTCCACCGGTTGATCCGATCAACTTCAAGGACATCGCTGAGCTGGTGGTCAGGTTTTACAAATTCCATGGGTATTAAAGCGGTTTTAGGAAGGGTCGGAGGGGAGGAGTATAGCTCTTACGGCGTCATGGGCTGAAGCGCCGTCGGCCTAAGCACAGTGGGTCAGTGAACGGGCTAATCAGTGGTGGGAATAATTCCCAAATCAAAGCTCCCTAGCGGACTAACTTGAACATAGGCTTGCCTACAAATTTGCTGCTGAGCTGGGTAATGGTGCTTTTAGTGCCGCTCTTAAAAGCCTAATAAACGCTGATAAACAGAAAATTTGCACAACATCTATGGATGGAGCACCGATTAGCTTGGCTAATCGACTGACCTAAAGCCGTTGACTCTTGATGCAGCCTCTTACTGAAAACGATAGCCGATGCGGCGATATTATTGCAATACGTTTTCAATAAGAACTCTTGGATTGAGTGTACCCGGGGGCGCAGATGCGATCGCACTTCCCCATCAAACCGCGGGCAGCTTTTCTAGCGCCGCCTCAAAGCTAGGCAAAAAAAAATGCCCCAGGGTCGTCTGGGGCAAGTGTCGTGTGTTGTTCAAACGCTGACGGAGAGATAAGACGGAGCAAGCCGGGGTGGGCTGGCGGTTGGATCTCGTGGCCGGTGAAGCTATCGCGGCTTTGAGAGAGCCAAGACTTATCTATGAAATTAATACTCCCGCAAATTCACAGGGTGTGGGGTGATGGCTATCGCTATCAAGACGTGATTGTGATGCCCCTGAGAGGTGATACCCCTCAGGGCTGGCGGTGATCTCAGTCACGGCGCCTGCTAAGAGTGGCTGCTGTTGGAGGTTCGCAGCTTGGGCGGGGTTTCTCGGTGGCCGTTACGGTGCAGGTCTAGGTCTAGGCCACTTCTAAACCACAGGGACTGCTGCGGTACCCCAATAGCGAGGCCGTGCTGATCTAGCACGAGCGCCAGGCGGCGACGAAACTCTCGCCCCACCACCCACTGCTGCAGCGGCAGGGTTTTGATCCAAACGCGCACCAAAATGCCGCTGTGGGTCACGCTGTCAATGCCCAACACTTCGGGAGGCTCCAGCATTTTGGGCTGCCACTGCGGGTCGCTGTAGAGTTCCTGAGACAGCTGATGAATCACGCCCAACGCGTGGTTGGGGTCAGTGCCGTAGGCCAGATCGATGGTGAGATCAACCCTTGACCAATCCTTGGAGAGGTTCTGTACGACTTCAATGGTGCTGTTGGGAACGGTAATCAGCTGCCCCTCGCTGTCGCGCAGCTGAGTGATGCGCAGGTTCATGTTCTCAACGAAGCCAGATACCTCGCCCACCACAATCACGTCGCCCACAGCGTATTGATCCTCAAACAGAATCAAAATGCCGTTGATCATGTCTTTGATCAGGCTCTGGGCAGCAAAGGAAATGGCTAAACCGATCAGACCGGCCCCGGCCAGCAGCGGCACCAAATCGACCCCGACTACCGACAGGCCGCCTAAAATGCCGATCACGATCCAAATCACCCCGGCCCCGCTTTTGAGCACCCTAGAGAACGTCGATACCCGCAGGGAAAGGCGCTGGGACGCTTCGGGGTCGACCAGTTCGCCCCTGGCAAAAGCCGCCGTGAAGCGGTCGATGACTAGATCGCTGATGCGGATCAAGATGTAAATGCCCAGACCGATGGTGACAATTTTGAGTGGGGCCGAAAATAGCAGGGGCTGCAGCCAGCGGCTGTAGGGAAACAGACCCAGAATAAGAAACAGGCCGCCGCCCCACAGGCCTATCTGCCCTACCTGCAAAAGGCGCCGCTTCAGGTCATTTTGGTTGCGGCGGCGACGGGTGGCCCCCTGCCGATTTAGCGCGGCTGCAGCCAGGGCCGGTTCGTCAGCTGCTCCCGCAGCAATCTCGGCATCAGCCGGAATATTGGCCTCTAGCCGCTTTTGTCGGCTGCTAAAGTGCCGCTGCCACGCCGTGAAGACCCAGCTGCCCAGCAGCACCGCCAAAATGATGCCCGAAGCAATCAGACTTTGGCGGGTCAAATACTCAATTTGCCGCTCCTGGTGAGCCCGTACGAGAGCCCGCTCGATAATACCCGTAAGCTGACCGGCCCAGCGCTCGGGGGTCTGCACCTGCAGCTGGGCGTCGAGGGTGGTTACGGTCATCAGGTACTGGTCGTTAATCGTAATCACCGGCAGGTTGCTGCTGGGGTCCACGGTCGATTCGACCTCCAGCGCCTCTGGGTCGAAGTTGCTACTGGCAATTTGGCCTAGGGTGCGCTCAATGCCGCGAACGCGCTCTCGAATCGGAGTGGTGGAGCGGTCTGTGCTGGTGGCGAGGGTCGGGGCTGCGATCGCAAACAGGCTGTAGCCATCGAGCCTGACATCAGCGGTGGCAATGCTGGGGCCGTCTGCCTCCGGCTCCACCAGCGACGAGCGCAGCGGGTTGTTTAGGCCTGGGACCTCTAAAGTTGGCGGCTCTGCCTGGCCCCACGTTGGCGAAGCGGCCAGCAGCAGCGCGACGAGAAGGGCTGCGGATCCCAAACTCTGGAAATTCAACCTGACAGCTCGGGGGCTGACCTGCCAGCGGCATCCATAGCTGGCCCGCTGAGAGCCGAATCGTCGCCATCGGGGGACGTTGAGGGGATTTTTCAGCCAGTATCGAAGATTATGCATTTCTTCTACCGCTGCAAAAACTGTCTCAGGCTGGCAGAAAATCTGGCTTTTTCCCCTCCACCTCAAGAGAGGGAAGCGGCGCTCGAGGATCTGTCTTTAGAGCAGGTTGTTTTGCAGGTAGTTCGCTCAACGCCCAGGTGGTCTATAGAATCGGCTGTGCCAGGTTAGGTACGGCCCAAAAGCTGGGTGATTGCCGCCACCAGGCGGTCAGGCTCAATGGGTTTTGAGAGGTGCTGCTGAAAGCCAGCGGCTAGCGCCTGCTGGCGGTCGCTCTCGCTGGCATAGGCGGTCAGCGCAATGGCCGGAATCTGCCGGCCCTGGTGGACGCTTTGCGATCGCACCTGCCGAATGAACTGGTAGCCATCTCGCTCCGGCATACCGATGTCGCTGATCACCAGATCGAGGGGCTGCTGCAGGGCCGCTAGCGCTTCCTCCACAGAGGCCACGGCAACCACCGTGGCTCCCGCTTGCTCTAGAGTAAAAGCCACAACATCACGGGTGTCGACCTCATCGTCCACCAGCAGAACCCGCAGATTCGCCAGCGGCAGGGCCATCGGAGCAGAAGGAGTGGGCCCTAGCTCGGGGCGGCTCAAGTTTGGGTGAGGCCGGCGCAGCGGCAGCCGCACGATAAAGGTAGCCCCCTGCCCCTCTCCCGGACTAGACACCTGCACCGTCCCGCCGTGCAGCTCAACCAGCTGGCGGACAATAGCCAGGCCCAAGCCTAGACCGCCAAAGGTGCGGGTCGTAGTGCTGTCAGCCTGCCGGAAAGTGTCAAACACGTGGGGCAGAAAGTCGGGAGTGATTCCTTTGCCGGTGTCGCTAACGGTGATTTGAGCGTAGGCAAGATGGTGGGGTGCTGAGGACGCCTGCTTGAAGGGCTGCGGAGGATGTAGGGAGTGCTGGACAGGATTATCGGTGAGAGAGGGCGATGGGATGACGGGGGGCAAGTCCGTTGAGCCTGTCTCATCTCTGTAAGGTATCTCTGGCGGCGCTAGCAGAGACGAGTTCATCCTTGCTTCCCTGCGCTCGCCCTCCCCGGAGCCATTGCTCTCCCAAGTCTCCACTTGCTCTAGCCGCACATCAACCTGTCCCCCCTCTGGAGTAAACTTCACTGCGTTGGAGAGTAGGTTCCAGATGACCTGCTGCAGGCGGGCCGAGTCGCCCAGCACCACGAGGGCAGCAGTTGATGGGCGGTAGGACGAGTCTCCCCCTCCAAACGCCCCGGCTTCCCCAAAGGCGAAATTTGTACTGCTTCGGCTGAGCCCCTCACAGCGGATCGTGATTGATTTGGCCTCAGCCGCCAGCTGCACTGTTTCCAGGGCGGCCTCCACAGTGGCCGCCAGGTCCACAGGCCCGGTGACCAAGCTGAGCTTGCCCTGAATAATGCGGGAGACGTCAAGCAGATCCTCAATGAGCTGCACCTGCAGCTTGGCATTGCGCTCGATGGTCTCAATGGCTTGGCTGGTTTTAGCAGCGTCTAAGCGGCCCTGGCGCAGCAGCCTAGCCCAGCCCAAGATGGGGTTGAGGGGCGATCGCAACTCGTGGGAGAGCACCGCCAGAAACTCGTCCTTGATGCGGTTGGCCTGCTCAGCTTCGGAGCGCGCTCGACGCTCAGCCTCGTAGAGCTGGGCGCGAAAAATGGCCTGGGCGCACTGACTCGTCAGAGCCAGCACGAAGTCTTTGTCGTCCTGATTCAAATAGGTGTATTCCCTAAAGCTGAGCAGCATGCCGCCGAGGGCCTTACCCTCGGCAATGAGCGGCAGCGACATCCACGACTGAAAGTCGTAGCGGGCATAGACTTCAACCAGATGAGGATACTGAGCGATGCGCTCCCGCAGCGTCTCCGTCCAGGCGGGCTGGCCGGTACGTACGGAGTTGGCTAGCGGCACGTCGGTTTCTAGCGAAAAGCGCTGCCATGACTGGACCAGCTCTGGTTCGTAGCCAACGGCCTCAACGATTTCTAGCTCATCGCCCGCCTCGGTGACTAGGGCTACTAGGGCCGCAGTAGCGTCCAGAGCCGCCAGGCTTTGCTCCACAATCACGGTGGCTACCTGAGATGACGTTAGCGGTTCTGACAGGGCGGCGGTGACGCCCTGCAAGCGGGCTGTGCGCTTGGCGGCAGTTTCGGCTGCCTGCCGGGCCAGTTGGGTCTGCTGAAACAGGCGGGCGTTATCGATTGCGATCGCAGCCCGGCGCGCCAAATCCTCTGCCATACCCAGGTCGGTTTGGCTGTAGCGGCGATCTGACTCGGTAAAGACAAACGAAATGCTGCCCAGAACCCGATCGCGGGCTTTGAGCGGGGCCATAATACACGACTTCAACCCTACCTGGCGCAGCGTTGCCAGGTACTCCGGGTCAGGTATCGAGGCGGCCAGCAGCTCGTCAGGAATCTCAATGGCGATCTCGCTCTGGCCCGTTTGCATCACTTTGGAAATACCGTAGCCATCGTCGAGACGTCTGGGGTAGCGACGGGCTAGCTCCCAGCCAAACTTCACCTTCTCAGGGTCGCTATGAGCTACCGCTACCCGGCTAATGCTGCGATCCTCGTTCAGCAAATCCACACTGCACCAGTCGGCAAAGTAGGGAACCGCCAAATTCGCAACGCTCTGAAGCGTCTGCTCGTAGTCTAGGGACGAGCCCAGCACTGAGCTAACCTCAGCCAAAAAGGCGGAGCGCTCCTGGGCAAACTCTGCCACGCTGCGGGCGACCTGCTCCTGAGCAAGGTGAACGCGCTCCTGTTCAACCTGCATCCGGTCTGTAATTTCAAAAAATGAGACGACTACAGCAAAGGGCAGCTCCGGTTCTCCCGGGGAGCGCCGCTGGGAGTTGACTTTGGCAGTAAATATCGGCCGCGTGTTGATGGAAATCCAAGTCAGTGTGCCATCGGGCTTGCGAATGCCCATGATTACGTTCGACTGGGGTTCCCCGGTACGCAGCGTCACCATGGCTGGGTGCAGCTCTCCAGGAAAGGGAGAGCCGTCTTCATAGATAGCGCACCAGCGTGGGTCTAGGGAGGTGCGCCCCATCATCTGCTCAGCGGTCAGCCCCAAAATTCGCTCGGCGCTGTCATTACAGGTGAAAATGCTGCCATCGGCGTGCTGTAGCACAATGCCCTCAGCTGCCGCTTCAATAACCGAGCGGTAGCGATCCTCCGACTCCCGCAGCGCATCTTCGGCCTGCTGGTGCTCCGCCTGGGCCTTTACTCGCTCGGTGATGTCGCTGAGTACGGCTATCACGCTGGTAATCTCTCCGGTGGTGTCAAACAGCGGCGAGGCGTTGATCGAGAGAATCGTGCGGCCACCGTCGCGATGGGTAATGGCGTGCTCTACCCCATAGATCGGTTTGCCTGTGCGCATTACCTGCACAAAGGGCAGGTCTTGCTCTGGAAAAGGATCGCCATCGGGTGTTGTGATGTCCCAGGAAATGTCGTTGTAAGAGCGCTCGGTAATGTCGCTATGAGTCAGTCTCAGAATGGCTTCGGCAGCGTCATTGGCTGTCGTAATTTGACCGGCTGTATCTAGGATGATGACCCCGTCGGGCATGGTCTGAAAAATGCTTGCCAGCCGGGCCTGACTCTGGCGCAGGGCATTTTCCATATGCTTGCGTTCAGTGATGTCGTGCATCACCACCACTGCCCCTAAAGTTTCGCCGTCAGCGGTCGTCAGCGCTTTGCCATTGGCCAGCAGAATTCGGGGAGTGCCCTGCTTGGGCACGATCATCATTTCCTGGTTGTGAACCGTCTGACCCTGGAGCGCTCTAAAGAGGGGAATCTCTTCCTGGCGCATTGGGGTCTTACCGTCGGGTTGGTACAGGTCGTAGTAGTCTGCCCACTGCTCCGGAGGCAGTGGTTGCTCCAGCAGGCCGTGAAATTCTTGGGCCGCTCGATTAAATATCGTCAAAATGCCCTGGGCATCGCACGCTACAATGCCGGCCTTGACGTTGTCCAAAATGGCTTTGAGGAAGTCCTGCTCATGCTGCAGTGTCGCCTCCACCTGACGGCGCTCAGCAACTTCTCTTTGAAGTTTTTGATTGGCCTGAAACAGCTCTGCGGTGCGCAGGTTGATCAGCTGCGCCAAATCGGTTCGTACCCTGTTCTGGCTTTGGCTAATGCTGGTCTGGCTCATACCCCCTTGGCCCGCGGCCCTGCCGTCGAGGAGAAAAGCCTCCTGAACCCCCGGAGTGAGAGACGCCTGCGGCAGTCTTTGCGGTTCGGCCCGCAAATAGATCAATACGCCCTCCGGAGCGGGTACGAGGCGCGCAGAAAGAATTTGCCCCTGCAGCAGGACATCGGCCAGAACAACGGCCTGCTGCAGGGTAATCGCACGCTCCCCCTGCTGGCGCAGAACTGCCGCGGCTGCCGGAGCAAAAGCCGCCTCCAGCGGTTGTCCAAGCAGCGCCTGCCGGGACTGGTTCAAAAACTGCTCAGCGAGCCTGTTGACGCAGGCCACTCGCCAGCTTGCGTCCAGCTCAATTAGCCCCTCAGCCATATTCTCGATGATGGCGGCTAGCCGGGCTGATTCATCGGGCGGGCTCATCAAGCCGGGCTGAAGATTAGGGGGCTGCTGCTGCGACTGGAGCCACGGCTGTGAGGAAAAGGATTCTGGATGAGTGCTGCTCAGAATGACCTCCTAACATCTGGGCGGAGCCTCACCTCACCCCCCCACCTAACTTCTAACGGCTAGAGAGCGGGCTATCTGTTCGTGGCGGCTGCCCCTAATGGTCAATTAAATGGCAATTGAGTGAAATATGTTCTGGTCTAAGTCTGTTTTATGGAAGGTGAATAAGCCCAGGCCCTTTGCTATCAGCTCAGCCCTTTACTAGAGTAACTGCTAGCGCCTAATCGTTACGAGAAAGGCTGCCGCATCGCTGCAACAGCCCTGGTAAGTTTCTAGGCTAGCTTTAGGCCGAGTAGTCTCCTATCAGCCTCTTAACAGCCACCGCACTGTTCTACAGCGCGGGGCAGACCGGTGTCTGGCCAAGGGTTTTCTCCGGGCCTGGGGACGTCTCCACACCGACCGAGGGTAGCGGCTGCGATCGCATCTAGCGGAATCTTCGGCGTGCGGTCGACGTACAGCAGGCCGTTGGCCTCCTGATAGGTGTCGGTCAGCTGGGTGTAGCAGAAGCCGCTGAAGATCTCCACCCGGTTTACCGCCGACAGCAGGCAGCTGTAGCGCTGCTGGAAATCGGCTGCGTCACCCGAGCGAGCGTAGCCCCAAGTCTTGTCGGCGTCATCGGGGCGGGTAAAGGCAATGCCGCCAAACTCAGTCAGCATGATGGGCTGGCCCTGGTGAGGGTAGCCATCTAGGGTGAGTATACGTCCGCCCGGCCGCTGGTGGTGGAACAGGTCAGAGAGTTTAACCTGCGGACCATAGCGGTTGGAGAGGCTGTGGGGGTTGTTGTCGTAGTCGTGGATGGCCAGAATATCGGTGGTGCTGCTCTCCCAGCCGTCGTTGCCGATCACCGGGCGGGTGGGGTCGAGGGTCTTGGTCAAGTAGTAGAGCGCCTGCACGTAGTGGCGGTGGGCCGGAGTTTCCGTCAGGTTAGGCACCCCCCACGACTCGTTAAATGGCACCCAGGCGATAATACAGGGGTGGCTAGCGTCGCGCTCGATGACCTCAGTCCACTCGCGAGTAATGCGCTCAACTGCCTTAGGCGTAAAGCGGTAGGCGCTGGGCATTTCCTCCCACACCAGCAGGCCCATCACGTCGGCCCAGTAGAGAAAGCGGGGGTCTTCGATCTTCTGGTGCTTGCGCACGCCGTTAAAGCCCATGCGCTTGATCAGCTCGATATCTTGACACAGCGCCTCATCTGAGGGCGGGGTGAGCATGGTCTCGGCCCAGTAGCCCTGGTCGAGCACTAGCCGCAGATAGTACGGATGGCCGTTGAGCATAAAGCGATCGCGCTGAATACTCACGGTGCGCATGGCGGTGTAAGACTTCACCTCATCGAGCAGCTGGCCGTTCTGCCAGAGCTGCACCTGGGCATCAATTAGGGTCGGCTTGTCGGGGCTCCACAGGAGGGCGTTGCGGTAGTCATCAATGCCGGGGTCAGACAGCGCAATGCGACGATGGATCTCGCCGTTAAGCACCTCATAGATGTCGCTCACCAGCAGGCGGTTGCCCACCGACAGCCGCACCCGCAGCTGCATCTCCTGGCTACAGCAGCCTGCCACAAACGCCTCAAAACCAATTTCCCAGCGTTCGAAGTGGGGCGTCCAGCGAATTTTTTCCAGGTAGGTGGCCGATACCCACTCCACCCAGACCGTCTGCCAAATACCGCTGGTGCGCGGGTACCAGATGCTGTGGGCCTCTAGCTGCCAGTCCTGCTTACCCCTGGGCTTAGCTAGGTCGTGGGGGTCATCTTGGGCCCACACCGTTACGCGCTGGCGGCTGCCGGGCTCCAGCACCGCCGTGATGTCAAAGCTGAAGGGGGTGTGGCCGCCCTCGTGGCAGCCGACAAACTGGCCGTTGACCCAAACTTTGGCCTGGTAGTCAACTGCGCCAAAATGCAGCAGTACGCGGGAGTTGGGCATCGTCTCGGGCTGCCGCTCGAGCTCAAACTCGCGCTCATACCAACAGTTGGGGTGAAAACCGGTATCGCCAATGCCGCTGCGCTGAGTTTCTGGCGCAAACGGAACCTCAATGGTGTGGGGCCAGGCATCAATATCGGTAGGTTGTGTCCATTGCCCGCGGTCGTCATATGCGAACCGCCAAGGGCCGTTCAAGTTTAACCAGTTAGCCCGTTGAAATTGGGGACGGGGATACCCTGTTTCTAACTGCCGGAACCGGGCAATTGTGCTGGCATCCGGAGGGATTTCAGTCTCAAGATCTCTACCAAGTAAGTTCATTGCCTAAACCCTAACCACTAGGAGAAGAATGCCCCTGTACATCAGCTGCTCAACATCAGACCGCTCAACAAAAAAGTACACATTTAGGAAACTTTTTAGCGCTCGGCTCGGTCGCTGCGAAATCTCATCGTTAGCGGCCCATAGCAAAGCTACATTGAGCGTCAGATATGCTGTTGTAAGCCCTCTGCTGAAAACCTCAGCAGGAGAACTTGTGTTAATTTTTAGTGCTTCGCGGCAATGCCAACGGCCAGTCTGAAGAGCTCGTCTGGGCTTCCCAAGAATACTTAAATCGGGTTTCCAGTGGGGCTGACTGGAAGGATTTGCCAATGACTGACAACCTTAGTAACTTAGGGCCTGCCTAAGCGACCGAACCCAACATGGGCAAGTGTTTGGAGAAACTCAAAAAAGCGCCTGAGTCCGCTCGAATATAGCCTGAAGCGAAGTATTACAAGACTGCCGTTTTAGCCTTCCCTGAGGAAGCAATAGAGGTGTAATAAAACTACAATACCTCGGAAGACGTAGTTAGGGACTACCCAAATCGGCCTTAAATCTATCTTCAGTGAGATTCACAAATAGGCAATCCTGTGAATTCAATGAATAGAGCGATTTAGACGCGCTGAGAATTATCTTGGATTTCCCTTGACGATGCCCTAAACCATCTTTTAGGACAGGAGCAGTCTTGGAAGGATTGAGTTAATGCAGCCTGAAGTTATCTTTGGCAATGCTCAGCTTGATGGGTGCGATCGCAGGGGCTGGTTTATGGGTCACTTTATCGACCCCAGCCAGGGAGCGCGCTCAACCTCCGATCTGGAACTGAAGTGGGGTGTTCACTCAGCGGGAGAGAAGAGAACGGAGTGGGGCGTGAACCCCCATTCGACAACTATCTCTATTTTACTTGAGGGGAGATTTCGTCTGCAATTTTCTAGCCAGGAAGTTATTCTGGCACAGCCCGGCGACTATGCCCTTTGGCTGCCGGGCGTGGGCCATACTTGGTGCGCCGAAGAGGATTCTAAAATCCTGACCGTTCGCTATCCTTCAGTACCGAACTAACGCTGGCGTTGTAAAGCGTTGTGAAACAGGCTTGAGGGTTAGGTTTCGAGAACAGTCTACTGGTGCCGCTGCTGGTGCCACTGCCAGGCGTGGCTAAGAATTTGGGTCAGATCCGCGTACTGAGACTGCCAGCCCAGCACCTTTTGCGCTTTGGCGCTGCTGCCTACCAAGATGGGCGGATCGCCTGGGCGGCGCTCGCTTTCAACAACGGGAATATCGCGACCGGTCACCTCGCGAGCTGCTTCGATCACCTGGCGTACCGAAAACCCACTGCCGTTGCCCAGGTTAAAGACTTCGCTCTCGCCGCCCTGCTGCAAATACTTCAGGCCTAAAACGTGAGCCTGGGCCAGGTCGGTAACATGGATGTAGTCACGGACGCAGGTGCCGTCTTCGGTCGGGTAGTCGGTGCCAAAGATAGTGATGGCGGACCGCTTGCCCAGAGCAGCCATTAGCACCAGCGGAATTAAATGGGTTTCGGGGTTGTGGTCTTCGCCTAGGCGACCTTCCGGGTCGGCCCCGGCAGCGTTGAAGTAGCGAAAGCGCACTGATTTAAGACCATAGGCCTGATCGAAGTCGGCCAGCATCTTTTCTACCATCTGCTTACTGGTGGCGTAGGGGCTGATGGGGTCTTGGGGATGGTCTTCGGTGATGGGAACAAACTTGGGATTGCCGTAGAGGGCGCAGGTGGAGGAGAAGACAATTTTCTTCACGTCGGCGGCGACCATGGCCTCTAGCAGGGCCAGGGTGCCGGCCACGTTGTTGCGATAATACTTGGCCGGATCGCTTACGGATTCGCCTACAGCAATGAAGGCTGCAAAGTGCATTACCGCCTCAACCGGGTAACGAGAGAAGAGATCGTCGAGAAGGGCGCGATCGCAAATATCTCCCACAACCAGCTCGGCTCCCAGTCCCCCTTCTACCAGTTCGCGGTGGCCGTAGGAAAGATCGTCTAAAACAATCGGTCGATAGCCCGCCTGTTGAAGAGCCGAAACAGCATGGGAACCAATGTAGCCTGCTCCCCCAGTCACTAAAACTACCGGCTTCGTCATAGTCATTAATCGCCCTCTGCAATAGCTTTTAGTCAATAATTGGCTTTAGATTTTTGCACGCTGCGGCGCTACGTGTGGCTTTCTCTTACTAAGGCTGTCTTGGTGGAGTAGGTGTTCAGCAGCAAAACCATGGGCTGAAAAGCCCCAGCTTACGCTTTACAAACTCACTGATAAATTTTATTCCTACCAAGTTATACGGGCTTCTGAAATGTCTTAAAAAGCACATTTTATGGCCCTGTGACTACTGCCTAAAGCAGGAAAATGGAGTTGATGCTTAGACGGAAAAACATTTGTTTCTAATGTTTTAGACCGTTACAAAGGCAAAACCACGATTTTCCTACTTGCTTGGAGAGGCTCTAGCATCAGAGCTTTGCCTGAGTCATTGTGTATAGGCTTTGGTCTAACTTAGGTTTTTGGACTTGATGGTTTTGAATTTTGTTGTTTAGTTTTGGCATCGAAACCCTAGTGTTAGAAGAGGCTACTTTGCTTGAAACCGTTTCTATCTCTATCCTTAACGAGCATTAAAACTCCTCTACCCAAAGACATAGACGATGTAAACGGCGGCTGATTTTGATTGGTGAGAAGGTCTGTGTAAAAACAGAAATAGCTTCAATATAAGCCGCTTTATAGACAGCTAAAGACAGACGTCGTGGTTCGTTGGTAGTCCTAAAGCTTAAAGGGATTAATTCTCGGGATAGATGCTCTGTACCATTCTAACTGGTAGCTTTCAGCTGGAACTTAAAAATTCAAACACCGTTGATTGGCTTAGTCATTGCTTTAGTTTAGCTTTGAGTTTGGCTAAAGTATTTTGTTCTTAGCCCAGAGGCTTTTGTCTATTTCTTGGAAGTCATTTCAAAGCGCTCTCCAAGGCATTACTTTTACAAGGATTTGAGGTAGGAAATGTCCTCTAACCAAGCTTCAGATAGAGCTGTTAACCATGCGGGTCTAGCCGTACAACCAGGGGCTTCCGAAAGCTCTCCTGCCGGTGCTAGCAGATTGCGGTGGCTCGACCAAGAGCAGAACCAAGTGCAAAAGCCGCTGATTCCTGACGCTTCAGATGTACCTGATCTGGTGTGTCTGTCCCATCTCCGTTGGGACTTTGTGTACCAGCGGCCGCAGCACCTGCTGAGCCGTTGCGCCCAGGGCCGCAGAACGTTTTTTGTTGAGGAGCCAATCGCCGAATTCACCGACTCCTGGTGGCTCGAAATTAGCCAGCGCGAGTGTGGTGTTTGGGTTGTAGTGCCTCACGTGCCTGAGTTTGTCAACGATGAGTTGATGGCGGCGATGCAGCGCAGCCTGCTCGATGAGCTGTTTGCTGAAGCCAAGATCGTTAGCCCCGTTCTCTGGTACTACACGCCGATGGCGCTCTCCTTCTCTGAGCATCTGTCAGCCAGTGCTGTGGTTTATGACTGCATGGATGAGCTGTCGGCTTTTAGAGGGGCTCCTCCGGCTCTACAGCTGCTCGAGCGCAAACTGTTTGAGCGCGCGGATGTAGTCTTTACGGGCGGACACAGTCTTTATGAGGCCAAGCAAAACCAGCACGCTAACGTCCACGCGTTTCCCAGCAGCATCGAAGTGGCTCACTTTGCTCAGGCCCGGACGCTGACGGCTGATCCGGCTGATCAGGCTGATATTCCCCATCCTCGGCTGGGTTTCTATGGGGTCATTGACGAGCGCATGGATCTAAATCTGCTCGACGGCATTGCCGCTGCTCGGCCTGACTGGCACTTGGTCATTATTGGCCCTGTGGTCAAGATTGATCCAGACTCCTTGCCGCGCCGACCCAACATTCACTACCTGGGCGGCAAGTCCTACCAGGAGCTGCCCCACTACTTGGCGGGCTGGGATTTAGCGTTGCTGCCTTTTGCCCTCAATGAATCGACCCGCTTTATTAGCCCTACCAAGACTCCAGAGTATTTGGCTGCTGGTAAGCCCGTGGTTTCGACATCCATTCGCGATGTGGTGCGCCCCTACGGGCAGCAGAACCTGGTGGCTATAGCCGACACGGCTGAGGAATTTGTGGTGGCGGCTGAGCGGCTGATGGCCTCTGCTGCTGCGGATACTCAGTGGCGCCAGCAGGTGGATGCCTTCCTGGCCAACACCTCCTGGGATAAGACCTGGGCTCAGATGAATGGCCTGATTGAGCAAGCCATTGGCGGACGAGCCTCCCGCAGTCCCGCTGAAGCGGCTGAAGCGCTGCGGGAAGACGTAGCCACAGCTACGCAGCGCCGTCAGCGACCGCAGCCAGCGACCTCTGTAGCAGCTGCAACAGCTCGCAGACCCAGCCCCGTCGCGCCTGCAGCCAAGCTGAGCCAATCCAAAGTTAGCTAATTTTTCGGTTCATTCTCTCTAATTTCTAGGGCGTTACTATGTTCGACTACCTCATCGTCGGTGCCGGCTTTGCCGGCAGCGTGCTGGCCGAACGGCTGGCAAGCCAGGCAGGCAAAAAGGTCTTAATTTGCGATCGCCGCAGCCATATCGCTGGCAACGCTTATGACCACTACAACGACGCTGGCATTTTGGTGCACCGATATGGGCCGCACATTTTCCACACCAACTCTCGCGATGTCTTTGAGTACCTGTCAAACTTCACGGAGTGGCGGCGTTACGAGCACCGAGTGCTAGCCAGTGTGGACGGCCAACTGGTGCCCATCCCCATCAACCTAGACACGATTAACAAGCTCTACAGCCTCAACCTCACTGCCTTCCAGGTCGAGGAATTCTTTGCCTCAGTCGCTGAGCCGCGCGAATCCATCCGCACCTCCGAGGATGTGGTGGTGAGCAAGGTGGGCCGCGAGCTGTATGAGAAG
The DNA here is from genome assembly GCA_036702895.1 of Trichocoleus sp. Taxonomy (GTDB): domain Bacteria; phylum Cyanobacteriota; class Cyanobacteriia; order Phormidesmidales; family Phormidesmidaceae; genus JACVSF01. The sequence goes on from DATNQE010000051.1 coordinate 15,770, forward strand.
TTCTTCCGCAACTACACCCGCAAACAGTGGGATATGGACCCCTCGGAGCTAGATCGCTCGGTGACAGCACGGGTGCCGACTCGGACCAACCGGGACGACCGCTACTTTACCGACAGCTACCAGGCGATGCCTCTGCATGGGTTTACCCGCATGTTTGAGAACATGCTGGCTCACCCCAACATCAAGATCATGCTCAATACCGATTACCGGGAGATTCAAAAGGTCATTCCCTACAAGGAGATGATCTACACCGGGCCGGTGGATGAGTTCTTTGACCTGCGCTTTGGCAAACTGCCCTACCGCTCTTTGGACTTCAAGCACGAAACCCTTAATGAAACCGTGCACCAGTCCGCTGCGGTAATCAACTACCCCAACGAGCACCTGTATACTCGGGTGACGGAGTTTAAGTATCTCACTGGGCAGGAACATCCTAAGACCAGCATTGTTTACGAATATCCCAAGGCGGAGGGTGACCCTTACTATCCGGTGCCTCGCCCCGAAAACGCGGAGCTCTATAAGAAGTACAAGGAACTGGCCGACGCCACCCCAGGCGTACACTTTGTTGGCCGGCTAGCGACCTATAAGTACTACAACATGGATCAGGTAGTGGCTCAGGCCCTGGCGCTCTTTGCCAAACTGAGCGAGCGCCAGACTTGGCATCCTTCAGTACCCGCCGTGGCGCCTTCGGCCACCGCTTCTACGTCCCAAGGGAGCGACTTTGTAGCTGCGCCCGATGTGGCGGCCGCGGGAGCTCGCGGCGGCGAGAAAAACGGCAAAGCGCTGTCTTCCACTTAACGCTAGCGAAAGTAGCCGGGGAACTTAGGTTCTCCGGCTATTTACTGTGGCTAGATTACCCGCTAAATTTCCCCGCCAAAGCAAGCGCTGTTTGGGCGCGTCCGTCGGCGCGTCCAAACGGGCATGGCTTGACCCGTTTATGTAAAAGATGCGATCGCAAC
>DATNQE010000727.1:0-2342 GCA_036702895.1 Trichocoleus sp.
CACCAACCCGCTGCGGGTGGGGCATCACTTCCTAGATGAGCTCGATGCGATCGCAACTGAGGCCAGCCACTTCCAATGTCAGTTAACCCTACCCGGTGCTAAATCAATGCTAGAAAGCTTGGTTTGGCGCTCGGCCTGGTATCTCCTGAGCCAGCCGCAGCCCGCCACGATCAGTGCCGATGTGGACTGGCTCTGTCGGCTCATAGCGCTGCCGGCCCGACTGTCTCTCCAACTCAGCCTGGATCGTGCTCAAGAGCTGTACTATCAACACCTGTACTCAGTGCTGGTGCCAAGCTTAGTGACAGCCCCCAACAGCAAGTCTAGCCCTGCCTCTAATCAAACTCGCTGCGCTAAGCACCTCCTGCGCCTGGGGCAATGCCTGGCAATTGATGTCTTTCATCTGCTGGCGCATCTGGAAAACGGCTAGGCCGCGCAAGCTTTTCAAGGTGTAAAGCAACAAAGCCCCCAACAAATCTGTTGGGGGCTTTTGTGTACAGAATTAGCAGGCGACTGTAGCGGCAGGTGAATTGGAACGCTGGGGTGCAGGGGCAAAATCCCTGTCTATGAGTGCAGCTCTCACACCCCTATCCCTCTTGCACGTTCTAACTGCTGGCGCCAGCTATAACGACGACTAACGGTATCTGACGTCGCGGTAGATCAGCCGGGAATCAAAGCCCCGTGCCCTCAGCGTATTGACCAACGACTCTGCCTCAAAGCGGTTAGTGAAGCTACCAGCATTGATAAATCGCCCCTGGCGGGCGCTTTCAAACTGAGCCTGAGGAGCAATTGCCCTCACCTGTTCCAGGGTTTGCTCATTGCCAAAGACCGCTGCAACATAGGGGTTTAGGTTAGCTGTAGCGGCAGGGGCTTCCACGCCCGGCGGCAGATCGCTTTGGGGAATGTTGACCACCAGCGGCCCAACTCGCTGCTCTTCAATCACGACTCTGCCGCTGGAGTCGATGAACTGGAGCACAGCCTCTCCACTGCTGTTGGCCCTGACAAAGTAACGGCCCGGAACGTCTCTAAAGCTAGCGCCGCCAAAGTAGCTAACCCAGTTTTGGTAGGGCGACGTTGGCGGATTTACTAGCGTTGCCACCTGGCCATTCACAGCCGTTTGCTGACCCAGCTTGTCGTAGATATTCAGCAGCCGAGTGTTGTTGCGAGTAAATACCCGAGCTGAAAACGTGCGGGTATCAAAGGCCAAAATTGTGCTGGCATCCAGGTTCGGTTGTTGCCCCCCACCTGGTATCTCAGGCACGTTGATGGCCGTGATCGAGGTGCTGTTTTCCTGAACCTGCAGTGCATTTGTCGCCTGCACAATGATTTCTAGACTGGCCTGGTTTGTGGTCCGGTTGGCATTAGCGCGGAAGATAACGTTTTGATTATTACGGGAGCCAAAGCTGTCGTACGACACCCAGGGCGTACTGGCGAGTTGACCCCGGTACGTAACAGGCGCTGCTTCCTGCTCTATCTGCCTCGTTGTCCGGTTGTACACATTCATCCTCAGCACGGTTCCCGTCCTGGGGTAGACGCTCACCACATAGTTAGGCGTCGTGAAATAGAGCGTACTGTCGCGTTGCGTATTGGGGTCTTGGGCAATGAGCGTCGGGATGTCGGCAGTGGCCTGGCCGCTGGCAGGAACTGAAGGCGCGACGTAGCTCTGTGCCGGAAGGGATAGGCTAACAGTGGTGATTAAAGCCGCAGCAGCCAACACCCAGGAGCGTACCTTACTTGCCAATAGCCATTTTCTGATGCGGCGCTTTGGACCATTACTGTACATACCTTTTAGCTCCGAAAAACATGTGCAGACCTACCCTCAACTCACCGAGGCCGCTTGCCAAAACAGCCGCTGTAAATGCGCTGCACCCGTTTCGGGTAGAGACTCATTTCCTTCCTCGGGCCTGATTGATCTCAGACTGACTTTATAGCAATAGCCATTGGAATTAGGACGGGATGCAGGAGTGGAACCCCTGGCTGAGGGCAAAGCCCCCAAAAAATCAAATGTCCTAAGCAACGTGGCGACAGCAATAAATGGGTATCGGCCAAGTGCGAATCGACTCTTTACGGCAGTCATTTTAGCGAAGTTTCGCTAAAAAGCTCCCATTTCTCCAAAGAATCGTAGCTGCCTAAATTGACTTGTCTAAAGCCTTGTAATGAAGCCCAAGGTTTTAGGAATCACCCAGTCTACGCTCTGATGGATCGAGCAAGTTCGGAAGCTCTGAAGAGAGCTCAATCGGCAGCGAACCTGTGCGAATGTGGACGTCTCTCTGGGGAAAGGGAATTTCGATATGGTGCTTTCTAAAGGCAGCCTCAATGGCAAAGTAAAGGTCACTTTTGATAAT
>DATNQE010000062.1:0-2275 GCA_036702895.1 Trichocoleus sp.
CATCGAGAGTCAATCCCAGCATGGAGCCGAGATAGGGAACGAGGGCGGGGGCGGCTTGGTCGCCGAGGGCTACGCGGCGGTCCAGTGCTGCCCGTTTGGTGGCAGCGCTCGACTCGGCCAGAGATTAAAAAAATAGGGCTGCTTGCGATCGCAACCCTGCGCCAGGACGAACCTCTAGAGTTCCTGCTGTCCCTGGTTGCGGAAGGGTCTCAGCGCGACGCTAAAGCTGCCTACAACGCCCTGGGCCTCTACCAGCACGATGAAACTCTTTGGCCCCGTGTGGCTCAGATCGCTGCGGAGCGGGGCGATCTAGGCTAGGTGCTGACGTGGTTCACAATGTTGTGTAAGCTTGGATCTTGCACTTCTAACGCACAAGACGGGTAGGCAAGGCTATGGATGACAAGATGATGTTAATGATTCCGGGGCCGACTCCGGTACCGGAGCAAGTGCTCCTGGCGATGGCCAAACATCCGATCGGTCATCGTAGCGGCGAATTCAGCCAGATTATGGCAGAAGTCACCGAAAATCTCAAGTGGCTGCACCAGACTCAAAACGATGTGCTGGTTCTTACTGCCAGCGGTACTGGCGCCCTGGAAGCAGGCATCATCAACTTCCTCAGCGCGGGCGATCGCGTTTTGGTGGGCAACAACGGCAAGTTCGGTGAGCGCTGGGCCAAGGTCGCCAAAGCCTACGGTCTCAACGTGCAGGAAATCACCGCTGAGTGGGGCAAACCGCTCAACCCAGAGGATTTCAAAGCCGCTCTAGAGGCCGACACCGACAAGCAGATCAAGGCAGTCATTCTGACCCACAGCGAGACCTCCACTGGAGTCCTCAACGACTTAGAAACCATCAACCGTCACGTTAAAGCTCACGGCGAAGCGTTGATTATCGTAGATGCCGTCACCAGCCTCGGTGCTTGCAACGTGCCTGTGGATGAGTGGGGCCTCGATGTCGTCGGCTCTGGCTCCCAAAAGGGCTACATGCTGCCGCCCGGCTTGGGCTTTGTTTCGGTCAGCCCCAAGGCTTGGGCCGCTTACGAAAAGGCAACGCTGCCCAAGTTTTACCTCGACCTCAAGCCCTACAAGAAAAACGCTGACAAAAACACGACTCCCTTCACGCCGCCAGTCAACCTGTTTATCGGGCTGCAGGCGTCGCTACGCATGATGAAGAAAGAGGGCTTGGAGTCTATTTTCGCTCGTCACAATCGCCACAAGCGGGCTACCCGCGCCGCTATGCGGGCGCTCAACCTGCCGCTATACACGGCCGATGAGTGCGGTAGCCCCGCAATTACCGCGGTCATGCCCCAGCAGGTAGACGCTGAGCAAATCCGTTCGGTGATGAAAAAGCGGTTCGACATAATTTTGGCGGGCGGGCAGGATCACCTCAAGGGCCAAATCTTCCGGATTGGGCACCTGGGGTTTGTTTCTGACCGCGATATTCTCACTGCTGTGGGTGCGTTAGAGGCCACTCTAGTGGAGCTGGGCTATGACCAGTTCACCTCTGGGTCGGGCATTGCTGCTGCTAGTGAAGTCTTTAAAGCGGGTTAACTTCTGGCCTGGGTAACTCACAAATAGAGGGTGTCCTAACTAGGGCACCCTTATTTGTTGGATTTTTGCGGCTGGGTTTTGAATCAGCACCCAACTTCCAGCACTTTGGAAGTTCCCTATAACGGGAAGAGGCGTGGCTATAGCCACGCCTCTTCGAAATTTCAGCCTATGTATCAACAGGTTACGCAGCTTCCATCCAGTCATAAATCTGCTCAAGTTGCTCAAGGGTGATTAGACCGTACTGCCAGAGGATCATCGGCAGGGGACCAGGGTCTTGCTCGCTATGGCGCAGGGCCACCTCAATCGAGGAGGTCGAAATAGACAGCTCTTCCTGCAAGAAGCGAATGAGGTTGGTGTGGTTTCGGGTTGGCATAGATGCTCACCTCCTTAGATGTCGCGAACTCAGATGTAACGAACGGGGAATGACAGACCGGGAAATTACGGACTACTGATAATCAATGCACACGATTTTACAGAAGGATACTTCAGTAGAGACACTGATCTTTCCTCGGGTTAACCAAAAGTTTGCAGGTAAACCTACCTAAGGTAAGGCAGAAGGTAAGGCAATAGCCAAAGACTAGCCCTTGAGCGCGATCGCAAACTTCCGCGTCAATAGACCCCTAAATCTTCAGTCAACTCTCAAAAGCACCAGCCAAGCCCAACAACCCCGCTGCAAATGCAGCAGCTTCACTCCTCACAGGGCCAAAGAACTAGAAATCGAGATGCCA
>DATNQE010000066.1:0-2966 GCA_036702895.1 Trichocoleus sp.
CCGATGCCAAGCTCTCCCTCAATGCGCTGACGGACTATTCCTACCCGCAGAAGCAGTGGAAGTGGTACGACTACTTCACCTTCAACATTGACCACAAGGTGATTGGGATTCAGTACCTGGTCACAACTTTCATCTTCTACCTGGTTGGCGGGATGATGGCCGTGGCCATGCGCACGGAGCTGGCGACCCCCGACTCTAACTTCCTCAACCCCACCCTCTACAACGCCTTTTTGACCAACCACGGGACGATCATGATCTTCCTGTGGATTGTGCCTGCGGCCATTGGCGGCTTTGGCAACTACCTGGTGCCGCTGATGATTGGGGCCAGAGACATGGCCTTTCCCAAGCTCAACGCCCTGGCCTTTTGGGTCACGGTGCCAGCCGCGATGCTGCTGTTTGGCAGCTTCTTCTTTGGCGGTGCTCAGGCAGGCTGGACCTCCTATCCGCCTTTGAGCCTAATCACTGCCAATACTGCTCAGACCATGTGGATTCTGGCACTGGTACTGGCAGGAACCTCTTCGATTTTGGGGGCGGTCAACTTCATCGTCACCATCATCAACATGCGCGTTCCCAGCATGAAGTGGGATCAGCTGCCGCTGTTCTGCTGGGCAATTTTAGCTACCTCAATTCTGGCCCTGTTTTCGACTCCAGTACTGGCGGCGGCGATGGTGCTGCTGCTGTTTGACATTAACTTTGGCACCTCGTTCTTCCGGCCGGATGCTGGGGGCAACGTGGTGGTGTATCAGCACCTGTTCTGGTTCTACTCTCACCCAGCGGTGTATCTGATGATCCTGCCCATCTTCGGCATCATGTCGGAGGTGATTCCGGTCCACGCGCGTAAGCCAATTTTTGGCTACAAAGCGATTGCTTACTCATCGCTCGCCATCTGCGCAGTGGGTTTGTTTGTGTGGGTGCACCACATGTTCACCAGCGGCACCCCACCCTGGATGCGGATTTTCTTTACCGTTTCAACGCTGATTGTGGCGGTGCCCACGGGCGTAAAGATCTTTAGCTGGGTGGCAACGCTCTGGGGCGGCAAGATTCGCTATACCAGCGCCATGCTGTTTGCCATTAGCCTGCTGGCGATGTTCGTTTTTGGCGGCATCAGCGGCGTGACTCTGGGTACGGCTCCCTTTGACATCCACGTGCACGACACCTACTACGTGGTGGGGCACTTCCACTACGTGCTCTTCGGCGGCTCGGTATCGGGTCTGTACGCCGGGATCTACCACTGGTATCCAAAGATGACCGGGCGCATGTTGAATGAGCCCCTGGGCCGCTTTCACTTCATCTTGAATTTCATCGGCGGCAACCTCACCTTTATGCCTATGCACTGGCTGGGCACGATGGGAATGCCGCGCCGGGTTGCTATGTACGATCCGCAGTTCACCCACGGCAACCAGTTGGCGACTGCTGGGGCCTATATCCTGGCCGTTTCCCTGCTGCCCCTGATCTTCAACCTAATCTGGAGCTTCTTCAAGGGCGAAAAGGCCAGCGGCAACCCCTGGAACGCCATGACCCTGGAGTGGACTACCTCTTCACCGCCGCCAATTGAAAACTGGGCAGTGCTGCCCGTGGTGACGCGCGGCCCCTACGCCTACGGCCACGTTGAGGAAATTCCCCCGGCTGATCGGCCAGGGATGGAGGATGCGATCGCAATTCCCAAATAATCTCCCTTTCCAGAGACGCCATCACTGGCGTCTCTGGCCTACCTTTGTTTTTCATTCACGGAAACCACCATGCAAGGCGCACTCGAAAACGAACAAACCGCCGCCGCCCATGAAGCGGGCCTGGGAGATGCCCACCACGGAGAACACCCCGACCTGCGGGTGTGGGGGTTAATTACCTTCCTCAGCTCCGAATTTCTCATGTTCGCGGGCTTCTTTGCGGTTTACCTGGTCTACCGCAGCACGATTGCCGAGTGGCCTCCTGAAGGCACTGAGGTGGAGCTGCTGCTGCCCGCAGTCAACACCGTTATTCTGGTGGCCTCTAGCTTTGTCATTCACCTGGGCGACGACGCGATTAAAAAAGGCGATGTGGCGGGCCTGCGCAAGTGGTACATCATCACCGCTATCATGGGCGCGGTCTTCCTGGCTGGGCAGGTGTATGAATATGCCAACCTGGGCTACGGACTGCGCACTAACCTGTTTAGCAACTGCTTCTACCTGACGACCGGCTTCCACGGTCTGCACGTTTTCATTGGTCTGCTGCTAATCCTAGGGGTGCTGTGGCGGTCGCGCCGCCCCGGCCACTACGGCGCTGAGAAGCACGTCGGTGTGGAAATGGCCGAGATTTATTGGCACTTCGTCGACATCGTGTGGATTGTCCTGTTTACTTTGATCTACATCCTGGCTCGGTTCTAAATCCTGTCAGAGTTAATTTAAGGGAGTTGATTACAGACTCCTAGTTAGCCTTTAAAGGACGGGCCTAGACTAAATCGTCTAGGCCCGTCTTCTTGTCTATCAACTGCTCTGGCTGCCTCCGAAGCTGGCTTGGGCAGTTTTCTTATCTTCTCCCATTCCCTGACAGCCGTTCTCGGATGGGACGACCCGTCTCTAAGTTGTGCTGATTCCCTTTGCTTGTGTTCCCGGGAGGCTATAAAGCCTTAATCTTAGGGAACCTCATTTTTTCTTAGCTTCGGGCGCTAGAGGCGAAAATCAGTAGGCTAATTCACTTTGTAGCACTTCGGCTGCAGCACCCTAGAGCCGCTTTCTTAGTGGCTCAGCAGGCGGCTCACCTCCGCCGCTAAAGCATCTAGATTAACAGGCTTAGCAAAAAAGGCAGATACCCCAGCGGCACTAGCCTGCTGGCGTGTCGTCTCCCGCACGTCCGCAGAGCAAATAACAACGGGCGCAGCAGGGGTCCAAGAGCGTACCTGCTTCAACAGGTCAAACCCACTGCCATCAATGAGGCCCACTTCAAGCACATACAGATCGGGTCTATTTTGCTCAGCCAGCCGCAGCCCG
>DATNQE010000101.1:0-2487 GCA_036702895.1 Trichocoleus sp.
TGCACACGCCTACAGAGGCTCGATGAACCAGCGCAGCAGTGCCGATGCTAGGGGACTTCTAGCGAGGGAGGTTTGGAGGGCGCGCCCGCTCTCTAAAGGGGGTTTGGAGGCCTACCCCCAAGCATTAATCCTTGCAATTAGGGAGCGCAGCAACGCCGGCTGCAAAATACACCTTTGGCCTTCAATTAGGAGTAACGCCAAAGCACTAACATTGAGCCTGCACCCCTTCAAAGCGGGTGGGCTCTTGAGCCAGCTCGTACCAGTACCAAATGCGAACTCGGCGGCTGCCGCTGACGCTGCCGAGGTAGCGCTCATCATCGCCCAGCCGCACCAGATCTACCGGCTGCTCATGGAGAATGCAGCCTCGAAGCTGGCCGTCCATCGCCCAGAGGCGCAGAGTGCGATCGCGACTGCCCGTAATCACATATTGCTCGTCCTGACTGACATCGAGCGCGCTAACGGCTCCCCGGTGCAGCAGAGTAGATAGCGGGCTGACAGTAGGATTTTGCAGGGTGCGAATGTCCCACACTCTAGCCACCCCACCGCGATCAGCCGTGATCAGATAGCGACCCTGAGGGCTAAAGGCACTTTCGGTTAGAGGGCTACTATGGGCAGTAATCGTGTTAATCAGCTCATAGCGACTGGAGCCGACCCGCCAGATCCGCAGTTCCCCACTCTGAGTCGTCGCTGTAAGAAGCTGATCGTCGGGGCTAAAGTTTACATCCACAAGTGGCGGCGAGGTCTCTATCTCAAGCACCAGAGCTTTGGTGCTCAGGTTCCAGGCCAAAAGCCTGCCGCTGCCGCTAGCCCCCTGAACCCTAGAATCAGCGCGGGTCAGTACAGCCATAAACTGCCCGGTCTTGCTGATGGCAATACGCTGGGGCGTCAGTCCCTGAAGCATCGCTTGCTGTTCCTCAGGTAGGGCTGCCAGCCCCAGCGCTATGGCCGTTTCGGCCCCCAGTTGCTCCATCGTTAGCAGCTGGGCGAGCTGGTTCTGGTCAATATCTTGGGCTTCAGCCGCAAGCTGACGGGCAAAGGTCACTTTAGCAAGTTGGTAGGCCCGCTCCCGCTGGGCAGCCGCCTCGCGCTGCTTAAACAGGGCAAATACGGCCAATCCTGCGGACACTACCGCTAGCCCCGCCACCACCGCCAGAAAAGTTCGCAATCGGCGACGCTGCTGAGCCTGCCGCAGGGTTTCGGCCTTGCGGGCGCTGCTGATGTACTCCCGGTGCAGATCAGTGGGGTAGGGCTGTTTGCCGCTGCCTGCTGTGAGCCAGTCTTCGGCCTCCTCTAGGTCGCCGCCCCGCAGCAGGTAGTCAGGGTCGCGCTGCTTGGCCTGCCACTCGCGGGCGCGCACCAGCAGCCGCGTGTGGGCTCTAGCGTGGTCAAGGTCAGTCTTGAGCGTGGTGACCAACGCCTCAAAGGCCGTGTCAAAATCATCGCCTTCCCGAAAAAACAGCCAGTTGTGCCGCCCTAATGCCGGGCGCACCTGCTCCATATCAAAACCCTCTCGCCGCACGATGGGCACCAGCCGCTTTTGGTTGGCAACGGCGTAGTCAACCTCTTCGCCGCAGACTCTAGAAGCGACCGAGTCGGGGCTGAGGACAAAGACAAACATATCGGCAGCGTCAATTCCGGACTTAATCTCTTCCCACCAGTCTGCGGTTAGGGGAATGTCCTGCCAGTCCACCCAAGTGTCATACTGGCTTCTGCTCAGCGCCTGGTGCAGCACCTGCACAAAGTCTTTGTCTCTGCGGGAGTAGGAAATAAATACGTCAGCCATAGCAGATACACCCGTAGCCGACTCAGTTCTCGATACCCATTAGAAATCACTTCTATGGAAAAGAGCCAGACGTCCAGCTATTTCTTAAGCCGGTGCCGGCTTAAGAAGCAGGCGTACCAGGGTACGCAAGAGTGCGCTTGGTCTTTAGTGCGATCGCAAACCCTTTGCCCCGTAGACCCTTCCCAGAGGCAGCCAAGCCAAAACCTGCCCTTCGCTACAATCATTGGCAGAGCGCTTCATCATCGGGAGAACCTCATGGTTGCCAGTCCCAATGTGCAGTACGTTTCTCCAGAGGAATACCTGGCAAGAGAGCAAACTAGCCCAATCAAGCATGAGTACCGCGATGGCGAAGTTTACGCAATGGCGGGGGCCAGCGATGCTCACGTGACCATCACCGTCAATCTATCCAGTCTGCTTCGCACTCATCTGCGCGGTTCGGGTTGCAGAACTTATGCTTCTGACATGAAGGCTCAAGTCGAAGCCAACCGCTACTACTACCCGGATGTGATGGTAACTTGCGATGAGCGCGATCGCACCTTCGACTATTTCAAGCGCTACCCGTGCCTAATTGTGGAAGTGCTCTCAGAAGCGACAGAGGCCTTTGACCAGGGCGATAAGTTTGCCGACTACCGTCACCTAGAGAGCCTGCAGGAGTACGTGTAATTAGCCAGACGCAGCAGCGGGTCGAGGTCTTTCGTCGCAAT
>DATNQE010000107.1:0-13322 GCA_036702895.1 Trichocoleus sp.
CTGCCGAAAACTGCAACTGCCGGAAAGTTTGATTTCCGACAGTTTGATTCCTGAAAAGTGTAATTCCCAAAAACTACGGCGGTAATCTAGCGGGAACTGTTGGGAAAGGGCAGCACCGTGGCAAGCTCCTTCAGGTAAACCCGCTCAAAGGGCTCATCGTCGTTGAGCTGATACTGCTCTACAAGCCCCTCGCGCTGGATGAAGACCGTTTTCTGCTCCTTAATCACAACCGTTGAGTGCTCAAAGGTATCGCGGGCAAGCATTCTTTCGGCCTCGGTAGGGTCGTCTAACACCACCAGGTTGCTGCCGTAGTAGAACATCCCCTCCTGCGTTAGCACCGACTCTGGATACTCCACAATCAGCAGATCGAGCTTGGGATGGCGCAGTAGATTTTGCACGTTGGTGTTGTACTGGTCGTGAAACTCTTTGGTCGAGCGGTTGACCAAGACGTTGCCTTTGCAGACCGCACCAATGATCCAGTCAGGGTGCTGGAGCAGAATGCTGTCGATCAGAGTTTGCAGACTTCTGACGGAAATCCGGTTGAAGCTAATGGTGGGAATGCGGGCTTCCTCGCCGGAGGCAAAGAAGGTCTTCAGAATGGCCGCAGGAACATCAACCGGGTCACCCACGGCAGGCTTTAAGTGCATATAGATGCCGGGGGCAGAGTTGATCTCCAAAATGCTAAAGTTGCCGTCGCGCCAGGACCTGGAAATATCAGCGGCAATCACATCAATGCCTATGCAGGTAAGGCGAAAATGTTGGGCTACATCCTGAGCCAGGATTACGTTGTCGGGGTGAATGATGGGAGTGGCATCGATGCTGATGCCGCCTGCAGAGAGGTTAGCCACCTTGCGCAGGAAAACACTCTTGCCCGGCTCCGGAACACTTTCTAAGGAGAGCCCCTGCTCTTGGAGGTAGAGATGTAGCGCGTCGTCGCGCTGGATTTTGCCCATGGGAGATGTGGGGGTGTCGGAGCGGGCGGCCGACTGGTTTTCGCGCTCGATCAGCTCATCGATGGTGGACTGGCCATCGCCTGCGACTGAGGCGGGGCGACGCTCTGTGGCAGCCACAAAGCGACCGTTGATGCACAGCAGGCGGTAGTCTTTACCCGTGATACTCTGCTCAACGATGATGCGGGTAGCTTGGTCAGGCGCGATCGCATCGAGCGCTCGGTCAAAGGCGTGTTCTAGATCATCAGCGTCGCGCACATCTGCCGTGACGCCGATTCCTTTGTGACCGACTACGGGTTTGATGGCCACCGGATAACCAACGCGCCGCGCCACCGACAGAGCCTCATTGAGGGTGTAGACAATCGCTCCCTTCGGAACCGGGAAGCCCAAAGTTTCTAGAAAGGCTTTGCAGTCGTCTTTACGGGTAGTGAAGTCGGAGTCGAGGTGGCTGTCAGGATCGAAGGTCGTCGCCAAGCCGCGCACCTGGCGCTTGCCGTAACCGTACTGCATCAGCCCCTCATCCCACAGATAAAAGGCAGGGATGCCCAGGTGATCCGCGGTGCGCAGCAGGGCATAGGCAGTTGGCCCACCGTAGACAGACAGACGAAACTGGCTCTGCAGCGCCTTAATGGCGCTGTCCATGTCGCAGGTTTCTCCTCGGGTGATGGCTTCGAACCAATCCCAGACCTGGTAGATGATGCCCCGACTCGTCCTGGCGTGCAGGGTTTGAATTGCAATGCGGCTACAGTCTCTGGGGCAGGGGCTAACGCTCCAGCGATTTAGGTGCAGGTCCATGTCCAGGGTGCTCACCTGGGCGGTGGTGCAGGCAAAGAGGTGGGCCAGAGAGTCGTAGGACTGCTCCTTAAGATGCGGGTACCGCTCGCCGATAACGTCTAGGTAGTCTGCGATCGCAAGGGGCTTGTCGTAGCCTGTCAAAGCCAGATCAAAGACGTAGGCCGCCGTGTTGAGGTACGGGTTGGGGCCCATGTAGTGCGTAAAATTGAAGAGATCCAGCACGTCGGTTTTTTTTGCGTTGACGCGCTCGTAACCAAGGCTTTGAGACGCCACCTGCTCTGGAGACATAACTTAATCCATACTGCTCCCTAAGCACTGTAGGTTAGCACTCAGGGCAGCCGCCTCTATCGCAGGATACGGCTGCCCTGAGTGCTTAGGCTGCCGCCGTGCTCTAGCAGCGCCTCGGCTGCTTCTGCCGGCACGGCCGCCGAAAACAGATAACCCTGACCCAGCTCGCAGCCCATCTGGCGCAGCTGGTGCAGCTGTTGGGGAGTTTCAATGCCTTCGGCCACGGTGATTAACCCTAAGGACTTGCTGAGGGCCATAACGGTGGCTGCAATGGTACTGCCGTGGGCGCTGTCGTTAGAGCTGTTTTGTTCACCCGGATCTAGACGATTGACAAAGGCGCGATCAATCTTGAGCACGTCAATGGGCAGCCGATGCAGGTAGCTCAGAGAAGAGTAACCAGTGCCAAAATCATCAATACCCATCTGAATTTGCTGAGCTTTGAACTGGGACAGCAGATTCAGAGCTGCCTCGGTGTTACCCACCAACATGCTTTCGGTAATCTCCAGGGTTAGCTGCTGGCCGCTAAAACCCGTCTCCTGCAAAATGCTGCGCACTTGTTCGACAAGCGTCGGATCTTGCAGCTGCTTGACCGAGAGATTAACGCTGATTTTGAGACGACGAGCTAGGGGCCAGCGGCGCTGCCAGTGCACCATCTGCTGACAGGCCGAGCGCAGCATTGCTAGACCCAGGGGCAGCACCAAGCCAGTCTCTTCAGCTATGGAGATGAACTCGCCCGGCAGCAGCAGCCCTCGCTGCGGATGCTGCCAACGCACCAGCGCCTCAAAACCAGCCAGTTCGCTGCTCTTAAGATCGACAATGGGTTGGTAGTAAAGCACTAGCTCATCGCGCTCTAGGGCACCGCGCAGGTCGTTCTCTAGATAGAGCCGCTGCAGCGCCTGCAGGTGCAGGTGAGGGTCAAAAATTTCATAGCGGGAGCGGCCTCTGTTTTTGGCTCGGTATAGGGCGAGGTCCGCATCGCGCAGCAGGTCGGAGGCACAGGCGTAGCTGGCCGAGATCTGCAAAATGCCAATGCTGGCCGTAACAAAGACTTCTCGCCCGTCTAACGGCCAGGGCGATCGCAACGTTGTTAGTATCTGCTCAGCCCGCTCTACTGCCGCCTCAAAATCTTCCAGAGGCTCTAGCAGCAGCACAAACTCGTCGCCCCCTAACCGGGCAATCAGATTCCCTTCCGGAGCAAACGGGCGCAGGATTTGGGCCATCAGCCTCAGCACCTGGTCGCCAAAGCCATGCCCCAGACTGTCATTGATGACCTTAAAGTGGTCAAGATCGAGAAAAAGCAGCGCTGAGCACCGCTGCGGCTCTCGCCCAACCGTTTCCAGCGCTTGCTCTAGGCGCTCCATCAGGTAGGCCCGATTGGGCAGGCCGGTCAGCGCATCGTGCAGGGCAGCGTATTTCAGCTGGGTCTGGGCCTCTACCCGTTCGGTAACATCCCGCGAAGTTGTCTGCAGCCGAACAATCTGACCGTTAGCGTCGGCGATAGGTTGGATTAGGGTTTCTAGCCAACGATAAGCGCCCGATTTTTGCTGCATCCGGTAGGTCGCAGGACCCGGGTCTTTACCCTGCGCCGCCAGGGTTAGCGATGGTCCAATGCGATCGCAGTCCTCCGGATGAACAAAGCTCTGGAGGTTGCGGCCCCGCAGTTCCGCCCAGCTGTAGCCCAGCACGGTTTGACAGGAAGGACTGATGTAGAGATAGCGGCCATCAAGGTGGTGCAGGCACACCAGATCGCTCATGTTCTCGGCCAGCAGCCGGTAGCGAGCCTCGCTGTCGCGCACCGCCGCCTCGGCCTCATGCCGTGCCGTAATGTCTTGAAAAACTGCGATCGCATACTGTACCCGGTCCTGATCGTCCCAGATGGGCGTTGCCCATACTTCCAGCGGTACCACCCGCTCGGGCCGCTGCAGCCCCAGCACCTCGGTCTGCACCATCTCCCCCTGCAGCGCCCTCGCTATGGGCGATAGCTCCACTGGATAGGGTTCGTTTGAATCCAGCCGCCGCAGATGGCTTGCCAGCTTGGCAGCGGCGCTGGGGGGCCGAGCAATCGGACCGATAATGGCTTGCCCGGCTCGGTTAGCGTAGACGATTTGCCCGGTGGGGTCATGCACAGTCACCCCCACCGGCAGCGCCTCTAGAAACTGAGTGAGGCGATTTTCGCTCTCAGAGAGCGCCCGATTGAGCGAGTGCAGCTGGGTAAATGACGACTGCAGCTGCAGCGCCATCTGATTAAACGACTGAGCTAGCTCGTTCACCTCCTGGGGGCCGCCGCCGCTGACCGTCTGCTGCAGGTCGCCCTCAGCAATTGCTTTGGTAGCCCGGTTGAGCCGCAGCAAGGCGTGGGTCAGCCAGCGCGCCGTTAGAATGCCAGACGCCGTGGCCACTGCTAGAGCCAATAGACATAACAAAATCGTGGTGCGAGTGTTGGCCTGAATTTGAGCCATGAAGTCTGACTCGGGCACCACAATCACAATTAGCCAGTCGAGCCCCCACGAGTCTTGATAGGGCAGCACTTCAACAAACTGGCGCTGACCGTTGATTAGCTCCTCAAGCTGTTGGTCGGTGCCGATGTTCTCTAGCCCTCCAAAGCGGTCCTGCAAAACCTGAGTGGTTGCTTCCAGTACCGCATCTCCGCTCGCGCTTGCCTGCAGCCGCTCCGTTTGCTGCCCCATAGGCTTGTCGGGGTTAATGACAAAAGGTTGAGGCAGCGACGAACTAGCCACCACGGCCCCGCTGCGCTCCAAGATGAACGTACGGCCTGACTGACCGACCTTAAGATTCTGCAAAAACTCGCTGAGCGACCCCAGGGCCATGTTGTTGCCCAAAACGCCTTCCCGGGTGCCGTCTGCCTCAGTTAACGGCACGCTAGCGGGCAGGTCAATGCGTGGCACTACCTGCAGCGGGAAGATGTCCCCCCAGGTCATTCCTTGGGCCTTGATGGCTGCCTGATACCAGGGTCGCTGGCGTGCATCAATAAAGTCAGGAATGACCCGATCAAAGGGTCCAAACCTGCCCTGGCTATCGGCTGCATAAACTTTGGCTGGCGCTGTGCCGCTGTCGCGCCGAACAAAAATAAAGGTGTCTTCGTCGACTCGCTGGGCCGCAATGAACTGGCCCGCCTCATTGCCGTAGTAAATTACCCCCATCGACTCGAACATCTGGAGCTGCCGCCAAAAATGCGCTCCCAGCTGATTGAGGTTGCGATCGCTCAGCAGATCGTTTTTCATCAGCTCCAAATTGATCTGATTAATCTGATGGGAAGTGGCTAGCTGGCTGTCGAGATGCTGCTCAATGCGGGCGCTAATTTCACGGCGCAGCTGCCCCGAGACCTCATTGACAGCCTGCTGACCATTACGAATAGAGAGCCAGCCGGTGAGGCCAACCGCAGCCCCAATTTGAAGGACAAAAGGCAAGACTAAAATGAGCCGCAAAGGCGTCTTGGACTTCCCGAAGCTAGCCGCAGATCCCAGGTGCCCAGCTGCCAGCCTACGCGTTAATAAGCGCCATGATTTTGCCGCAATGCCCATCGCTGTTTTTGGTTTATACCAGATTTATCAAAATGTGAATTTAAAGATGTCCTTACCGATGACGCCAAATTAAAACTATCTATCTACAAACTACTCATTCGAGGCGCCTGCCTTCATTCAATATAGATTTGAAAGGGAGTAAATAATAGCTGAAGACCATTGATATCTCTGCTGGTGAGAAGGGGAAACAGTAGCAGGTGAGAAACAAATCTTGACTAAGATGATATCGACTGTTGGTAAGCGGCTGAGATTAACTCAAGCCGAAAGTCGTCGTTAAGAATAATTAAATATCGCGTGGTTCGAACAGCGTTTGGGAGCCACTTCTTGTGAGGACCTCTTCAATAAAAGTATGCCCAGCAAGCTGAGCTTTTGCTGCGGACTCCCCCTTGTAAAGAGAGTTGCTTAAAAGGATTAAGAGCTTCCTGGAGCTAATCTTGAATCATTTAGCCAGTTTTTGCGACGCAAGTAGTGCTCTCGTGTTTCTAGCTATGGAGTAGCTTCTGTGAGAACTTTCTCGGCTTAGTGTTGGTTTGGCTGAATCGGCTGTATTAATAGCTAACGACTTCGATTTGGGCCACAAGTAGTGAGCTAGCGGCTGAACCCTTGAGTGCTGAACTCATTTTCAATTGCTTTTGTATCAAACCTCCTAGATGCAGATAATCTAAGACTTCAGAATGTGCTTTTGGAGCGCTTCCAGTTTCAATTGAATTTGCTATAGCTTGTGTCGAGCTAGTTAAGATGTTTAGAGGAATGGCAATGTGGGGGTTGGCCCCTGCATCCCGTGTCTCAATCAATCCGTCTACTGCGATATTAAGAGCCGCTTCTACCCGTAGAAACTAAAAAACAGGGAGCTGATACAAGCTCCCTGTTTGCAATTAACTGTTTAAGCAGTGACTATCGGGGCGATGAAACCGCAGCGCCGAGCTAGCTTTCAGCTGTGCGGTTTCTATCGCTATGACCGGCAGAAACTACCTAGAAGGTGTAGCCGACGCCGACAGTGCCGTTTACGCGGGTGTAGTCGGTGATGGAGACGTTCACGCCGCCATTGAGGGTGAAGTTATCGGTCATGCGGTAGTCAACACCAGCGGTGGCCATGGGGCCAACCGAGGTAGAACTGCCTGTGACGACTGCTAGACCACCGCCTACGTAGGGCAGCAGACGACCGTCAGCTGCAACGGGGTTGAGGTCGTAAGTGACAGGCACGGAAACAACAGTACCTTGGCTGTTGAAGTCGAAGTTGGTGATTACGCCGGGGCGCACCGAAATTTGGTCAGCGACGGTCAGTTTGCTGTTAACCGACAGACCAATGTTGCTGCCGCCTAGACCACCAGCGCCAACACCGGCACCAATGTAGTTGTAGTCAGTAGGGGCGGTTTGTGCGTTAGCGGCAGAGGGCATTACTGCAATTGCAGCAGCAGCCAGACCCAAAGTGATAGAAGCGATAAAGCGAGCTTTCATGAGTGTTCTCCAAGAAGATAACTGCGTGTGTTGGGAAGGACTCCCTAAGGCTGTCTGGATTGCCTGAGACGAGCCTGAGACGAACATCTAACTTAGGGAGTCTGGGGTTGCGAGTTGCTTTCCTTGCTCACCCTTGTATTAACCATTTAGCGTCAGGGAATCGATGCTGAATGAATTGCCTATGCCACTTAGTGCAGTGTCAGCAAAACCTTCAGTCGCGGCAACAGTGCCAACCAAAAACCGGGCAAGAGCGCTTGCTGTAAAGCCTGCAAACTCGTGGTTGGCGAGCAAAAGCAGGGGTGATAAGAGTCGCTAAAGCTCTGGCAAACCCCCAAAATGAGGGTCACTCCGGTCAACTGGCACAATGCACTGTCACAACTTCTGGCCGAGAACGGCTTCCCCAGCCGCTAGCAGCAGCAATGGGTTAGGCCTTTCCTAGGGGCTTTGGGGCTAGAGCCGAGGCCCTTGGGGCTTGGCTGCAACCGTTGAGGCAATCCCTGGGCAGGTGCCGATGACGAGAGCGTATTAGAGAATGAGACCCTAGAAAGCCTCAGCCATAAGTCCCGTTCATTTGGCGTCCTCGCCCAGGCTCCACTGAGGACAGCTGTGGAAGATGTCCCTAGCGGAGCGCAAGCGGTTAATCCCAAGGTATTTATGGGAGATAGGTCTGCGACCTGTCGAAAGTCTTAATGTTGCTATTAAAATCCCAATGAATCGCGCTTCAGCGGACTTTATCTTATTTGCCCAACACGGTTGGGCTGACGACAACCGAGCTCTGTTGGGACTGGCGCGAGCGCTGGCTACCGAGCAAACCCACGTTGTGGCTCCAAGCTTGAGCTATGCTCAAACCTGGCTGCGGATTGCGCCGCTAATCGATGCAGTAGAGGCGATAGCCGCTGAAGCTGTGGCTCGGTATCCAGCAGCGCCCATCAGAATTATTGGTCACTCCATGGGCGGGCTGATTTGGCTGGAGGTGCTGTCGCGCCATCCGCAGTGGTGGGACCGAGTTCACTCTCTGGTGTTGGTGGCCTCTCCCGTAGGCGGAGCCGACTTGGGCCGTCTGCTCGATCCGCTGGCGCTAGGTATTGGTATTGCGGCCGATCTGGGCCGCAGTCGGTGTGCGATCGCAGAAAAAATCGCCACCCATATCCCAACATTGGTCATTGCTGGCGATATTGACGACGGCAGCGACGGTACTATTCCAGTGGCCTGTACCCGCTTTGCCCACACCCGCTTTGTGCAGCTGCCGGGGCTGTCCCATGCGGTTATGCGCAACCACCCCACTGTAGCCTCCACGATTGCCCAGTTTTGGGCCGATACCAGCTTGGGAGACATCTTGGAGCACCATCCCGAAATTGCTCTCCTGCGCTCCCTTTTCTGGATGACCGACGGCCACCCTCGGGACTTTCCAAAGGCCAAAATTTTATTTACGCTCAAAGACGGCAGCACGATCCGCGCCTGGAGAAGCCCTTTCGGCGTTCTACATATTTATGTGGCCGATGTCGAAGGCCAGTGCCTCTATTCCGGGTTCATTGGCTGGTTCCACGAGGCCGAAGTGTGGCAGACCCTTCAGGTAATCAAGGCTGAGCAGGGAATTGCCCACCAGCCCATTCGGCCTATTCGATTTAGATAAACCTATGACCGATTTACCACCGCTCACGACCGACACTGTT
The DNA here is from genome assembly GCA_036702895.1 of Trichocoleus sp. GTDB lineage: Bacteria > Cyanobacteriota > Cyanobacteriia > Phormidesmidales > Phormidesmidaceae > JACVSF01. The sequence continues at coordinate 8,707 of DATNQE010000107.1, forward strand.
GAAGCCATTCTCAACGAAACTCTAGACGACGACACCGTCAACCGCCTGGTATGGCGCTCGCTGGGCTACCGCTATAGCAACGGCCAGTGGGACAGCTCTGAGGTAGAGCCCGCCTGGGCTGAGAAATACCCTGAGCCGCCCAACTTTATTGAGAGCCGCCCCGCTACAGTGCAGCTAACCCGCTCTATTCCGCCGGAAAATAAGCAGCTGCTAAAGGAACAGCTCGGCTTTAAGGGCTACACCGTCGATCAGCTGGTGCCCCGCCTAACTCGCCGTGCCACCATGGCTAACTGGCTCCTGAGCGCTATGAAGTCTTAGCTGCCCCGATAGGTACTGTAAGACCAGGGCGAGAGCAGCAGCGGCACGTGGTAATGACTCGACGAGTCTGCCACCGTGAAGCGCAGCGGCACCTGATCGAGAAAAGGGGTTTCTGAGCCATAGGCATTGTGTCGGGCAAAGTAGGCCCCCACTTCAAACACCAGCTCGTAGATGCCTGCTTGAAATTCGCTATCCATCAGCAGCGGCTCGTCCGTGCGGCCGTCGCTGTTGGTCTCAATTGTTTTGAGCGCGGTCTTAATATCAGCCTGAGGATTGACCTCCCAAAGGGTCAGGCGCACACCTGCAGCGGGTTGGCCCAGGGCAGTATCTAAAACGTGGGTGGTCAGTTTGCCCATGCTAAAGCTCTAAATTTATTTAAGTTGAAATTTATCTACAGTCATCATGGTTAACGCTTAGGGAGGGATGGTCAAGCAGAAACTTCATCAATAGCGCATTGCTGAGGACGAGGTAGTCAGGCAGAAACTTCATCAATAGCGCATTGATGGGTAGGGGCTGGATAATAGAGAATTTAGACAGTTGTTACGGCTTTGTTGCAGTAGAATCCGCCATGCCTAGCGCCTTTCTCGAACGCCTCCACAGTCCTGAGCGTCCTGTCATTGTCTTTGACGGGGCGATGGGGACCAATCTACAGGTGCAAGATCTCACTGCGGAGGACTTTGGCGGCCCTGAGTACGAAGGCTGTAATGAGTATCTGGTAGTGACCAACCCAAAAGCGGTGGAAACAGTCCACCGAGGCTTCTTGGAAGCTGGGGCAGACGTCATCGAAACGGACACCTTCGGCGGCACCTCTATTGTGCTGGCTGAGTACGATTTGGCCGATAAAGCCTATGACCTCAACAAGACTGCCGCTGCTCTAGCCAAACGAGTTGCTCAGGAGTATTCCACCCCTGACAAGCCGCGCTTTGTCGCTGGCTCCATGGGACCGGGCACCAAACTACCGACGCTGGGCCACATTGACTTTGACACCTTAAAGAATGCGTACACAGAGCAGGCCCGTGGCCTCATCGACGGCGGGGCTGACCTGCTGATTGTGGAAACCTGCCAGGATGTCCTGCAAATCAAAGCGGCCCTCAACGCCATCATGGCGGCGTTTGAGGAGCGGCCCGAGGCTCGCCTTCCCCTGATGGTTTCGGTAACGATGGAGCAGCAGGGCACGATGCTGGTAGGCACCGAAATGGCTGCCGCTCTGACTATTTTGGAGCCCTACCCCATTGATATCTTGGGCCTCAACTGTGCCACCGGCCCTGACCTGATGAAGGACCACGTCAAGTACCTCTCAGAGCACTCTCCCTTCGTCATCTCCTGCATCCCCAATGCTGGACTGCCCGAGAACGTCGGCGGCCAAGCTGTCTACCGCCTCACCCCGATGGAGCTGCGAATGTCGCTGATGCACTTCGTCGAAGACCTGGGCGTACAGGTGATTGGCGGCTGCTGCGGCACGCGCTATGAGCACATTGGGCAGCTGGCTGACGTGGCAAAGGACCTCCACCCCAAGGAGCGGTCTGTTCGCAGCAGTGAAGGCTCTCTCCTCTCTCCTCCCTCCTCCCTTTCCACCGCGCGCCCTGCGCTCAACTACATCCCTGCTGCCGCCTCTATCTATAGCCCGCAGCCTTACGACCAGGACAACTCCTTCCTCATTGTGGGCGAGCGGCTCAACGCCAGCGGCTCTAAGAAATGCCGCGACCTGCTCAATGCCGAGGACTGGGATGGCCTGGTGGCGCTAGCTCGGGCGCAGGTGAAGGAAGGCGCCCACGTCCTCGATGTCAACGTGGACTACGTGGGCCGCGATGGCGAGAAGGACATGCACGAGCTGGTGTCGCGCCTGGTGACCAACGTGACCCTGCCGCTGATGCTCGACTCAACCGAGTGGAGCAAGATGGAGGCGGGCCTGAAGGTGGCGGGGGGCAAGTGCATTCTCAACTCCACAAACTATGAGGACGGCGAGGAGCGCTTCTTTAAGGTGCTGGAGCTGGCCAAGCAGTATGGAGCTGGCGTGGTAGTCGGCACCATCGACGAAGACGGCATGGCCCGGACGGCCGAGAAGAAATTTGCGATCGCACAGCGCGCCTACCGCGACGCCCTGGAATACGGCATTCCTCCCTACGAGCTGTTCTTTGACACCCTGGCCCTGCCCATCTCCACCGGCATTGAGGAAGACCGGGTAAACGGCAAAGAGACCATCGAAGCCATTCGCCTGATCCGCGAGAACCTGCCCGGCAGCCACATTATGCTAGGCGTCTCGAACGTGTCCTTTGGTTTGAACCCAGCAGCGCGGGTGACGCTCAACTCGGTGTTTCTGCACGAGGCCATGCAGGTAGGGCTCGATGGTGCGATCGTCAGCGCCGCCAAAATTCTGCCGCTGGCCAAGATTGAGCCCGAGCACCAGCAGATCTGCCGCGACCTAATCTACGACCGTCGGCAGTACGACGGTGACATCTGCTCCTACGACCCGCTGACCAAGCTGACCACTCTGTTTGAAGGCAAGACTGTTAAAAAAGCTCAGGCCATCTCCCTAGATCTACCCATTGACGAGCGGCTGAAGCAGCACATCATCGACGGTGAGCGCATTGGTCTGGAGGACGCCCTGGCCGAAGCGCTCAAGACTTACCCACCGCTGGAGATTATCAATACCTTTTTGCTCGACGGCATGAAGGTGGTGGGCGAGCTGTTTGGCTCGGGCCAAATGCAGCTGCCCTTCGTGCTCCAGTCGGCTCAGACAATGAAGTCTGCGGTCGCCTACCTGGAACCTTTCATGGAGAAGTCCGACGCCGACGGGTCGGCCAAGGGCACCTTCATCATTGCCACGGTCAAGGGCGATGTCCACGACATTGGCAAAAACCTGGTGGACATTATTCTCACCAACAACGGCTACAAGGTGGTTAACCTGGGCATCAAGCAGCCGGTGGAAAATATCATCAATGCCTACCGCGAGCACAACGCCGACTGTATCGCTATGAGCGGTCTGCTGGTGAAGTCTACGGCCTTTATGAAGGACAACCTGGAGACTTTCAACGAGGTGGGCATTACCGTTCCTGTCATTCTCGGCGGCGCGGCGCTGACGCCTAAGTTTGTCAATGATGACTGCCAGCGCACCTATAAAGGCAAGGTAATCTACGGCAAAGACGCCTTTTCTGACCTGCACTTCATGGATAAACTCATGCCTGCTAAGGCTGAGGGCAATTGGGATGATATTAAGGGCTTTTTGAATGAAGTCGCTGAGGAAAAGGCAGAGAGCGAAGAGAAGGCAGAGGGCAGAGGGCAGAGGACAGAAGGGGAAGACTCCTCTCTCCTCTCTCCTCCCACCTCCCTCCCCATCGATACTCGTCGCTCTGAGGCGGTTGACGCCACCATTGCGCGTCCGACACCGCCGTTCTGGGGAACGCGCGTTCTGAACCCAGAGGACATCCCCCTGGAAGAGGTGCTGTGGTACCTGGACCTGCAGGCGCTGTTTGCGGGGCAGTGGCAGTTCCGTAAGCCGAAGGATCAGTCGCGGGAGGAGTACGAAGCGTTTTTACAGGAGAAGGTCCACCCCATTCTGGAGACGTGGAAGATGCGGGCGGCGGCAGAGAACCTGCTGCAGCCGCAGATTGTCTACGGCTATTTCCCCTGTTTGGCGGAAGGGAATTCGCTGCACATTTATGACCCGGCCATTATGGAAGGGCCTGTGGAAGCTCGCTCGGCAGAGTCTCTAGCGCCTGTGGCGACCTTCACATTCCCTCGCCAGAAGTCGATGCGGCGTTTGTGCATTGCTGACTTCTTCTTGCCGAAGGAGCTGGCGCAGCCGGGGCAGTTTGACGTGTTCCCGATGCAGGCAGTAACGGTGGGCGAGGTGGCAACGGAGTTTGCGGCGAAGCTGTTTGCCGACAACCAATACACGGACTACCTCTACTACCACGGTCTGGCGGTGCAGACGGCGGAGGCCATGGCCGAGTGGTGCCATACCCGTATCCGTAAGGAACTGGGCTTTGGCGAGCTAGAGCCGCAGACTTTGCGGGATGTGCTGCAGCAGCGCTATCAGGGGTCGCGCTATAGCTTTGGCTATCCGGCCTGCCCAAATATGGCGGATCAGGTTGTGCAGCTTGATCTGCTGCAGGTAGAGCGGATTGGGATGCACATGGATGAGAGCGAGCAGCTGTATCCGGAGCAGTCGACAACGGCGATTGTGGCGTATCACCCAGTGGCGAAGTACTTCAGCGCTTCGTAACACGAGTTGTGTAGGATGGGCAAAGCGAAGCGTGCCCATCATTCAGGCAGTACCTTTGGATGAGCGGAGTTGA
>DATNQE010000111.1:0-12792 GCA_036702895.1 Trichocoleus sp.
CTACGCCTTCTCCACCGAAACCCCCGGTCAAATTGCGGGCCTCTACGGCTATTACAGCACTTTGGCTCGTCCGGAGCTCTGCACCACCTACATCCCCACCATTCAAGCGTATAGCGGCTCGGCTCTGCAGCAGCTGGCTCGCCAGTATCTCAAACCCGATCGCTATGTGGCCACGGTCCTGCTGCCCGACTAGGGCCCGCTTAGGGGAGTCCTCAAGATAGGGCTGTCCTAGGCCAAGTGCTGGATTGCGATCGCTCTTTTATCCTGACACCCTGCTAACTTCTGTGACTGATTCTTCTACCCTTCCTGTACCGACCCTGCACCGCACTGTGCTGAGTAACGGCCTGGTGGTGCTGGTGACTGAAAATCCGGTTGCCGACATTATTTCTGCCCGCATCTTTTTACGCGCCGGTAGCCGCTACGAAACGCCAGAGCAGGCTGGTCTCTTTAGTCTGCTGATGTCTCTGCTAACTAAGGGCACCGACCGGCTCTCCTCCTTAGAAATTGCCGATGCGGTTGAATCGATCGGGGCCAGTTTGGGCAGCGACGCCTCTGCCGACTATAGCCTGGTCAGCCTCAAAACCGTCTCAGCAGACTTTCCTACCGTCCTGAAGCTGGCAGGAGAGGTGTTGCGGCATCCGAGCTTTCCCGAGGCCGAAGTCAACCTGGAGCGGCGGCTGACCCTACAGCAAATTCGCTCTATGCAGGAGCAGCCTTTTACAGTAGCCTTCAACCACCTGCGGCAGGCCATGTACCAGCAGCATCCCTATGCTCTGCCGGGAATTGGCACCGAGGCGAGCGTTGTGGCGCTGCACAGGGACCAACTAGCTGAGGCCCACCAGCGCTATTTTCGCCCTGATAACATGGTCGTCTCCATTGTGGGGCGGATTTCTCCGGCCCGCGCTATTGACCTGGTAGAGCAGATTTTTGGCGACTGGCCAGCTCCGGCCGAGCCACTGCCAAAGTTTGATTTTCCCGCTGTGCCGGTGCAGGGCAGTGAACTTGCTATTGCCCAGGACACGAACCAATCTATCGTCATGGTCGGCCACCTGGCTGCTCCGGTTAAGCATCCTGCCTACTCAGCCCTGAAGCTGCTCAATACTTACCTAGGCAATGGTCTCTCTAGCCGCCTGTTTGTAGAGATGCGAGAGAAACGAGGGCTAGCCTATGACGTGTCGGCTTTTTACCCAACTCGGCTGGGGGTGTCCCAGTTTGTCGCCTACATGGGCACCGCTCCTGAAAATACGCCAGTCGCCCTGGACGGGCTGCGCTACGAGCTGGACCGGCTCACAGACACGCTGCTGACTCAGGAGGAACTGCAGGCGGCCAAGAATAAGCTGCTGGGGCAGTACGCCCTGGGTAAGCAAACCAACGCTCAAATCGCCCAGCTCAACGGCTGGTACGAGGTGTTGGGCCTAGGGCTCGACTTTGACCAGCGTTTCCAGCGCGAGATTGCAGCCGTGACCGCTGAAGAAGCCCAGGCTATCGCTCAGGAGTTCTTCCATCAGCCCTACATTACTTTGCTAGGGCCTGCCGCCGCCGTAGAGCCGCTGGTAAAAGATTGATCACTGCTCTAGGGTTTCAATGGCTAATGCACGACCTTTGCGCCCTACCCAGCTAGGCCCGCATCAGGCTCTCTTGGATCTGCTGGAGCAGCTGGTCCAAAGACAGAGCGGGTTCTAGACAAGCTAGCCCCTGACACACCAGCCCCGTCACGCCTGGCGGTAGGTCGGGCGCAACGGCAAACACTGCCGTCGGCAGGTACGCTTGGGCCAGCGCCGGAATTAAATCAGGGGTTGTTTGGATAATGGTGCCGTGACGCAGCCCGTCGAGGGCTGCAAACAGGCTGGGGCAGGCGCGAGGAATTCGCTCCATAACGGCGCCAAAAGCTTTAAGGCTGCGCTCGGCCTGATCGAGGTAGGTTAGATTTTCCGTTATTAGGGCCAGACGAATTAGGTTTGCGATCGCAACCCCGTTTGCAGACGGCACGGCACTATCTTGAAAAGTGCGCTCCCGCACCAGCAGGGTGTCATCGCTGGCCGCATTGTAGTAACCGCCCGTTTCGGGGCTCCACAGCCACTGGTCAAACTCGGCCTGGACATCGACCGCCACCTGCAGCCAGTCGATCACATCGGCCACTGCATCGGGAAAGGCTAGCTTGGCCTGCTGTACGTCTAGCAGCGCCTTGATCAAAAAGGCGTAGTCTTCCGATTGGGCCAGCACCGCTGGGCTGCCCCCATAGTTGAGTCGGTGCAGCCGGTTGTCAACCCACTGCTGCTCCAAAATAAATCGCGCTGCCCGGATGCCGATGTGTAAAAAGTCCGGCTGCCGCATCGCCACCGCTGCTCTGGCGAGTCCTGAGATCATCAGGCTGTTCCAGGCCACAATCATCTTGGTATCAGTAACCGCCGGAATACGGCCCGGCCAAGGCCCGGTCTTGGCCTCCTGGTTATTGCGAGCCGGGGGAAACGTTGGCAGCTCCTGAGCGGGCGTGCCGTAGCGAGCGGTAAACAGCGCCGCCAATGCCGCTGCTGTAGTTTCATCAAGCTCGCCCCCATGTCTGCGCTGCAGCACAATCTGCCCCTCAAAATTGCCGCTAGGGGTGATAGTGAAGTGCGATCGCAGGGCCGACAGCTGGCTTTCGCTGAGCAGCTGCTCCAAATCATCGTAGCGCCACACGTAAAAGGCGCCCTCCTCGGGCTCTGCGGCGTTTGGCTCAACAAAGCTGTCAGCATCTTGAGCAGCATAGAAATAGCCCTCTGGGGCCGTCATCTCCCGCAGCAGCCAGCGCACCGTGCCCTCAATCGCCTGTGCCAAAGCAGGCTCCTGAAGGCCCAACAGCAGCAGCTCAGCTAGATACTCTACGATTTGGCCGTTGTCGTAGAGCATTTTCTCAAAGTGAGGCACTGTCCAGGTTGGGTCGACCGTGTAGCGGTGAAAGCCCCCGCCTACGTGGTCATAAATACCGCCCAGGGCCAAATCCAGCCCCCGCTGCTCGCAGACCTGGCGCACATCTGGCGCATCTTCCTCCGGCAGTACAAACCGCAGCCCCCGCAGCGCCGCCAGCGCGTAGGGCACCATGGGAAAGCTCGTTCCTTGGCCGGTAGGCACTAGCGTGCGGGCACTGGCGGTGATCCCCTGGAGCAGCAAAAATTGATTGAGATCTTCTCCAGCAGGCATCTGAGCAGAGTGCTGCAGCGCCTCAAAAATTTCTGCCTTTACCGCATCGAGCTTGGTCTTCTCATGGTCATAGAGATCCCGGATGGCCTGGAGCACCTGCAAAAAACTGGGACGACCATACTTAGGCTGCAGTGGAAAATAGGTGCCGCCGTAGAAAGGCACTAGATCGGCCGGGGCCAAAAACACGTTCAGCGGCCAGCCTCCCTGCCCCGCCATCATCTGGAGGGCCTGCATATAGATGCTGTCTAGATCGGGCCGCTCCTCCCGGTCCACCTTGATAGGCAGAAAGTAGGCATTCATATACTCGGCTACAGCCTGGTCTGAAAACGCTTCCCCCTCCATCACCGTGCACCAGTGGCAGCTGGAGTAGCCGATAGACAGAAAGATAGGTTTGTCCTCCTGGCGCGCTTTCTGCAGCGCCTCGTCGCACCAGGGCCACCAGTCAATCGGGTTGTCGGCGTGTTTGCGCAGGTAGAGACTTTGAGACGCAGCCAGACGGTTTGCCATCGAGTTAAATAGAGCTCAGTACGCGCAGAAATTTACCCTTACCGAGTCTAACGCAGTGGCTAAAAGCACCCCTCGGGCCAAGTCACTGCTGGAAACTGACCGCTTCTAAACTCGACTACGCTGCCAGCCGCGTCGGTTTCAAACACTAACCGATACAGGTCCTCCCCTGCCCCCGAGGGTGTAAAAACGAGGTACTTGCCTCCAGTGGCCGGGTTTGCAAGGGTTTCGATCCGGTCTTTGTAGTAGTTCCGTACTTCCGCTTCGGTGGAACCAATCTGAGCACCACTTTTGGTCTTCACTAGGCTGCCAGGCCAGACGTCAATGCGAATAATGTTGCCGTCTACTACCATTAAGCCAATCGGCTCAAAGCTCTCTGCAATCCGCATGTACTGGCACTCCCCCCGACTGCTGCCCTCTAGCGGCACCAGTTCAATTCCGGCTGAGGCGGCATCAGCTACGGTCATACCCAAGCGCAGTGGGCCTAGGCCCCCCGTGGTTAGCTGTGCTGTCAACAGCTTCTTGAGGGGCGTTTCCGGCTGGCCCGACAGATCGGAGGCAGCCACTGCTCGCTCCATTGCGGGCAGCGACAGCAGCGGCTCTGATACCGCCTGCTGCAGGCGGTAAGCCTGGGACGGCAAAAAATCTGAACTCGCTAGGGCAGGTTGGGTATGGGTTGGGGCCGTTGTCTGCGCCACCGGCACAGCTACAGTTTGAGGGTGGCGCTCAGCTTCTAGAAAGCCTAGCGTTAGTAAAAAACCGGCTGCAATAGCGGCAGCGCCAATAGTTCGGTTCATGAAAAGGCAGCTCAACTCTAAGGAATGCCAAAATGCCGATCTGGATCGATCGGCTCACGTCATACAGGGTGTGATGTAATGTACACAAGTCTTACGCTATTGTTCAGTCTGCCGCGCTACAGCATTCGTAGTGTCTAAGCCCTCCTACCGGCCTCCCCTCAGACCGCTGCCCTGCCGTTTTAAGGTTAGGGCTGTTATTAGTTTGGCTCTGGTCGGGACCGGGGCGGTGTTGGTCTGGGTCATTCAGCGCCCTGAATCGTCTTGGGTAGACACGTCCATTGTGCCGGAGGCCGGTCGTTCCGGCAATGATGCCTCGCTGCCGACCCTACCGCCCGCCCCCGCTCGCCCAGGTTGGCAGCCGCCGACTTTACCCCCCTGGCCTGGGTTTTTGCGGCCCCTGGGAGCCAAAGCGGACCTTGAGCCGCTTGCTGTTCCACCCCCTCGGCTGCCAGTTCCTCAATCTGCTGCCGTGACGGGAGCCCCGCTGCCTACTCAACCCCCCATTGCCTTTTTAGATGTTCCTCCTGATTACTGGGCCAAAGCCGCGCTAGATGACCTCTCAGCGCGGGGCCTGCTGCGGGGTTTGCCGGAGGGCACCTTTGAACCCGAACGCCCGATGACTCGGGCCGAGCTAGCGGCTCAGGTAGCCAAGCTGTTTAATCTGCCGGCTCGACTACCGGCGAGCTCTTTTTCAGATGTTTCCCCCGACAATTGGGCTGCGGAGCCGATTCGCCGCTCTGTGCAGATGGGATTCTTGAAGGGGCTGCCCGAAAGCTCTTTTGAGCCTGACAAATCTGTTACTCGGGTGGAGGTGGTGGTTGCGATCGCAAATGGTCTCAGCCTCAGCTCTACCGCTCCGGCCGCTACGGTGCTGCAGCGCTATAGCGATCGCAGTGAACTGCCCGGTTGGGCAGTTGCGCCTCTGGTCGCAGCTACTGAAGCGGGTCTTGTGGTCAATTCACCTGACCCTGCCCGGTTAGAGCCCAACCGCCCTGCGACCCGAGCAGAAGTTGCCGTCATGATGCATCGAGCGCTGGTTTATCTAGGCCAAGTTAGTGAGGTGCCTGTTCCGTAGAGGGAGCAGCCTTAGCCAGTTCCGGCTCGCTTGTGCAAGTGGCATCGACAGCCCCAACCACAATGTCCTGCTGGCGACGCTCCCACCACATCATGCCTACAACCCAAACGACTACCAGCACCAGGGCTACCAGGGTAAACTTTGCGACCCAGGCCACGAGAGCAGCTAGAGGAATGAGTCGTCCCACGAAAAAGGCTAGGCTCACCATAGCAGAGGCCCACAGCGCTGCTCCCAAGAGATTGCACAGCAGAAATTTGAAGTACGGCATCTGGGCAATGCCGGCTAGAGGCCCAGCAAAAATTCTCAGCAGCGCTACAAAGCGACCCAGCACCACTGCGCGCGCTGCATTTTGGCTAAACTGCTCCTTGACCGCAAGCAGCGTTTCTTCCTGAATCCGAAAAAGATCGCCCAGGCGCTTCAACAGCGGCCAGCCGCCATAGGCTCCAATCCAGTAACCTATGTTGTCGCCCACCACAGCGCCTGCCAGAGCTGTACCCCAAACCGGCCAAAACTGGAGCTCTCCACTGCCTGCTAAAAAGCCGCCCACTAGGGTAATCGTCTCCCCTGGAATAGGAATTCCGGCATTTTCCAACAGAATTCCAACAAAAACAGCCCAGTAGCCATACTCATGGGCAAGATCCTGGAGGGTTTCCAGGGAGACAAAATCCAACATGGGGTTATCCGAGCAGTGGCTAAAGTTCTTTTAATAATTATCTCAAATCCTAACAAGCTCTGCCTAGGGGCAGCGCGACTTTGCTGCAAATCTGCTCCTGGTAGCTTACCCACTCCATCCAAGGTGCTCATAAGGCAGCAGCAGAAATCAGGATTTAGGGGGATGCGGAGGAAAGTACAAGAGGCTCTCTCAAAATAAAATGAGGACCCACCCCAGTATAAAGGTGAGTCCTCAATAACTTAGCTCTCAACAACTTAGCTCTCAACGGCAAGCTAACTGTACCTGTGAAAGTAGCTGTTGAAAGGTAGCTGCTTGAAGTTAGCTGTTGCCAAACGAAGGCAGCGATATGCCCCCGAGAGAATTTTGAGCAAAGCTGGGCAGATCTAGATGTTGAGTGCGGCGTGTCCTGACCGCTAGCCGGTAGCTCACACTTTGGAGTTCAGCCTGCAGCTGCCGGTTCTCCTGCTGAATTTGAGACACCTTTTCCCGCACAGCCGTCATGCGCTCTGCAAACTTCTGGCGGTAGACCTTGGGCAGTTCCTGCACTACCTGCTCCAGCATTCGGGAGCGATCGGTTAGCTCCTGCACCGTCTGGCGCAGCTGTACGATTTCGGTATCTCGGTCCTCAATTTGGGCCTGATAAAAATCAACCTGTTTCTCAACCCCCCGCAGCTGCTCCCTCAGCGCCCGCACCTCGGCCTGGTGGCGCTCAGAAACTTCAGGGCTGGGCATGAATCCAGCATTGCCTTTGACCAGGCGAAACAGCTCTTGCGAGAGCTGCTGGACAAGCTGGTCACGCATTTCAAGCTCTGAGTTGAGCCGGGCAATCTCCGCCTGGCTGTCAGCTACGGGTTGATAGGCAGATTGAGCCACCGGGCTACTCCCAATGTTAATCACAACAACTAAACGACACGTCTACGAGATAAATATGCCAGTTACTGAAGACTCTTAAAAACCGGGAAAACGCACCCTGCTCCAAGGTTTGCTGCTAATTTAGCACTCCATCGCGGAATTGGCACAGGATTTGAAGAACTTAATTTTGAAAAAAGCGTGGAGAGCTTTCAAAAGGAACGCCTAGAGATGATTCTGGTCCCCCCGCCGCCTGTAAAGTGGATTTTTAAGAACTAACCCAAATACCAGAAGAGGCAGGCGATTTGCCTACCTCCTCCTTCTAAATTTTGAAGCCTTGAGGTCAGCGAACCCCTCAAAGAGCTTCTTTACGCTTGGGCTAGCGGACCAACTGCAACAGCTTTAGTCCAGCAGTGCTAAAGACCAACTTATTCTTCAGCCCCAACAGCTGCTGGAGCAGCTTCAGCCACATCTTGCTTGACGGTTAGATAGCGCAAAACATCTTCGCTCAACCGCATAGCCCGCTCCATGGGAGCTACTGCAGCGCCCGGCCCGGTGTAGTTGATTTGGATGTAAATTCCCTCCCGGTGGCGGTCAATTTCGTAAGCAAGGCGGCGCTTGCCCCGGTGCTGAGTTTCTAAAATGTTCGCTCCCTGATCCCGCAGGATGGACTGGTATCTGCCAATGGCAGCATCAACAGCCTCATCTCCTAAATCAGGCCGAAGAATGTACATTGTTTCGTACACGAAGTCTTTCATCGAATCTCCTTATGGACAAAATGGCCTTTGCTGCTTGATTGCAGGTAAGCATTGGCGTTTTCGTAAAAAAGCCTTGCTCCATCTACAGGAGTTAGCGCAAAGACAAGGATCTACAATCATACCAAGATTTTGCAGGTAATATGGCGCAGCGGTACGTTCGAGTGCAGTCTCAGGCAGGGCATTTACATTACGGGCTCCTACAGCCCGATCGTACTGTAGCGGTTTTAGATGCCCCGCCTTGGTTAGAGGGTCAGCCTACAGACACGACGTTAGCGCCTGATACCTATATGCTGTTGGCGCCCTGCGCACCGTCGAAAGTGGTGGCTGTGGGAAAAAACTATGCTAACCACGCAGCTGAAATGGGCACCCCATTACCCCAGGAACCGCTACTGTTTCTCAAGCCCTCCACGACCATAACCTCCGTAGGTGCGCCCATCTACTACCCACCCCAAGCTCAACGCGTTGACTACGAAGGGGAGCTAGCTCTCATTATTGGAGAGCGTTGTGTCGACTGCACTCCAGAACAGGTGCAGTCTAAGATTTGGGGCTATACCATCGCCAACGACGTAACCGCCCGCGACCTGCAGCAGCTTGATGGCCAGTGGACACGAGCTAAGGGCTTTGACTCCTTCTGCCCCCTCGGCCCTTGGATTGTACGTGAGCTAAGCCCCGGGGCCCGTCTACAGACTTTTTTAAACGACGAACCAGAGGCCGTACAAACGGCCTCTGTAGACGATATGGTGTTTAAGCCAGAAACCTTGGTGGCCTACATCAGCCAAGTAATGACGCTATTACCCGGAGACGTCGTCCTAACAGGCACACCCGAGGGGGTTGGTCCCCTAGCTTTAGGCGACCGAGTACGGGTTGAGATTGAGGGCATTGGGAAGTTAGAGAACGTTGTTGCCCCGCGTCACGCTAGCGACTACTTACCCAGTAAGGAACAGCTTGACAGGTAAAGGCTTAGCGAACCTGCATGTGTACAGCTTCCGAAATAGTGGGGATTTCAGCGTATTCGCCGCGTACTGTTTGAACCACAGAGTACACAACAGCAGCCAGCATTCCCAGGAAAACGACGTTCATCAACGTTTCTATAATGAGGCCGCCCTGCAGAGTGGGACCTAGAATCTGAAGAACTACCCGACAGATGATCAGCACAATATCCAGGAGGATCGCCTGCATGGCGTTGAAGCGGATAAAGCGGTTGATGTTGGAGTTGCGAACAACTAAAAGAAAGATCAGGAAGAAGACAATCAGGCCGAAAAAGCCACTGTTAAGAACCATCAGCGGCGCCAGCGGCACCAAGAAGATCTGTAGGGCGGGAAACTGCCGAAATAGATACTCCCCAAACAGCACACCGTCTACTAGAGGCAGCAGGTAGGGCAGGGAGGCCCAAACTCGATCGGTAATTGCTGGTCCGCGCAAGTCCATAGTGTTCGCTCCAGGGGTTGCTCCGTTGTCAAGCTGGCAATAACTTTTTCTACGATATAGCAGGATTCACGAACTTGGCAGCGGATTTTCGTTGACGAGAGCGTGCTCCTTTGCCGGAAAGACCTATCAAGGCAGGTAGGGCTAGTCGATTGCGCCGCTAGACTGCTCGGTAGAAACGCTAAGGGAGCATAAGGATGTGACGCTACCAAAAGCCTCTTTGACCGCTACTTGTAGTCGCTCCATCCTGCTGAGGCTGCACCAATAGCTATTCCCTAGCCAAGAGCCTCTTCAAAGGGCTATTTACCCAGCCTGAACTCACTCAATATTGGCTACTCGAAAGCCCATTTGGCACTCGTACTGGGCTGGCTGTTCTGCGCTTAGTCGCCCAAGCGCTCGGCCACAGCGCAGTTCGCCGTGGTGCCAGCGAGGCTGTCCCCGCTGATCGGCCATCAGGCAGCTTTGGCAGACTGCTTGGGGAGCAACAAGCTGGTTGTCCATCACTATTACCAACATGAGGCAGCCACCTCCTGAGTTTCTGCATTTGTTGTCAAATGCTGATGATCCCATTGTATTTCAGTCAACTTCAGGAACTGTGCGTTTTCATACACAGCTTAATGGCGCTACGGATGGTGCCCTCCTGTTGGCTCAAATTGATCCCCCTTAGCAAGAACCCATCCAAACAGGAGCGCTGCTCGGATGGGTTCTGTGGGGCTCTCTAAATTAGCAGTAGCTTACCTAATTCTCGCTAGAGGAAGACGGGCTTTTTGCCGACTTCCGGCGGGAGGGAGCCGCTTTGCGTGGTTTTGGCGCACCGCTCCGGAGAATAGGCCCCTCATGCTCGTTAGGATCGCTCTCAGGACGCTGCCAGGCAGGCACCATCTGGTCGTAAGCCATCTGCAGGGCAGCGGCAGCGATGGTGTGTAGGTCGTACTCCTCGTGTAGCTGCGACACAATCGGTAGGAAGGAGGCCAGTCGTTCGCTAGTGATAGCCTCTCTCACTTGGGACTGCAGCTTCTGCAAATGGCGTGCAGCAATCTCAGCGCGGGTGGGAATCTGGGCAAAGACCAGCTCCTGCCGCAGATGGCGCTCGATCTGGCGCAGCTTAACCTTTTCCAGGGGGTGAATAAGGGAAATAGCAACCCCTTCTTTACCAGCCCGGCCTGTACGGCCAATACGATGCACGTAGTTTTCTACTGAGTCGGGCAGCTCAAAGTTGATCACGTGGGTGAGGTCGTCCACGTGGAGCCCTCGTGCCGCGATGTCGGTTGCCACTACCCAACGCACCTGACGCTGGCGGAACCGCATCAGCAGGCGTTCCCGCTGCGACTGGGTGAGGTCGCCGTGGTACTCATCTACGCTGTGGCCTGCTGCCTGCAGCTGGCGAGTGAGATCCGCAGCGGTGCGGCGGGTGCGTACGAAGATCAGTGCAGCTTCTGGATCTTCCATCTCTAGAATGGGCTGCAGGGCTCGCACTTTGTTCCAGCCCCGAGGCACGATGTAGGCCACCTGCTGAATCTGTTTGGGGGAAGACTTGGGCGACTTGATGGTGACGGTAACGGGCGATCGCAAAAATTTGGTCGTCAGTTCCCGAATTTCGGGGGCCATCGTAGCCGAGAAGAAGGCAGTCTGGCGCTCAGCTGGCGCTTTGCTCAAGATTTTCTCTACATCTTGAATAAAGCCCATGTTGAGCATCTCGTCGGCTTCGTCGAGCACGAGCCAGCCCAGATTCTCTAGAGTCAGCACTCCCCGGTTGAGCAGATCCAAAATCCGTCCGGGGGTACCAACTACAATCTGTGCTCCTTTTTGTAGCCGCTGACACTGGCGCTCAATGGACTGACCGCCATAGACCGGCAGCACCTGGAGCCGACGATCTAGCCGGAAGCTGCGAAAAGCTTGGGATACCTGCACAGCTAGCTCGCGAGTAGGCGTCAAGATGAGCGCCTGCACCGCCAGTAAATTGGGATCAACTTGCTCCATGAGCGGCAGAGAGAAAGCGGCCGTTTTGCCGGTACCCGTCTGCGCCTGCCCAATCACGTCCCGTCCTGACAGAATGTGTGGGATCGCCTCTGCCTGAATCGGCGTTGGGGCTTCGAACCCCAACGCGGCTAGATGGTTCACCCGCGCTTCGGAAAGGCCGAGGCTGGAGAAGGATAAAGTCATGAATACTCCTTGAGAGATAGAAATTCTGGAAGGCAATTTTGAAATCATTTCCCCGGGAAGCCGGGAGAACGATGCAGTTGAAACAGAGTCGAGGCTAAGTCGTCCCCTCGGCAACCCGCCCAAACAAGTCATAGGTATCCGCTGCTTCGATGTGCACCGGCACAAGCTGTCCTAGAGGCGCTTGACCCGTCACATAAACCAGCCCATCTACATCGGGTGCAAATCGAGTCGAACGTCCAATGCACTCTCCGGTCGCGGGGTTTTCCTGCTCAATCAAAACGTCGACTACCTGACCAATTTCTGCCTGGTTGCGCTGCATGGAGATGGGCTGTTGTGCCATCATCAGCACTTCCCGGCGCTGTTCCTTGATCGCTTGGGGGAGAGGATCAGATAGGGCATAAGCAGGGGTGCCTTCTTCGGGGGAAAAGGTAAACACACCCACGTGGTCAAACTGGTGACGCTTTACAAAATCCACCAGATGCTCGAAATGCTCTTCTGTTTCTCCAGGGAAACCCACAATGAAAGTCGTTCTTAACACCGCATCGGGCAGTTCAGCTTTAATGCGATGGATGATGTCATCGTTGACCCGGCCCTGCCAGGGGCGATTCATAGCCCGCAGGATCTCCGGGTGGGAGTGCTGCAGCGGTAGATCCAGATAGGGCAGGATGTTCGGAGTTTCCTGGATAGCCTGAATTACCTCTGGGGTGAGCCCGGTGGGATAGGCATAGTGCATGCGAATCCAGGGAATATCAACCTCCCCCAGCGCTCGCAGCAGCTCGGCTAGCTTGGGCCTTCCGTACAGGTCTGCCCCATAGTTAGTCGTAATCTGGGAGATTAGAACAATCTCTTTCACGCCTTCGGCTGCCAGTTGGCGCGCCTCAGCCACGATGGACTCGATGGGGCGGGAGCGCTGGTTGCCGCGCAGATGGGGGATGATGCAGAAGGCGCAGCGGTAGTCACAGCCCTCGGCTACTCGAACATAGGCAACCCCCTCGGTGGTAGTTCGGTAGCGGGGCACCGTTTCATCGGCAATGTAAGTGGGCTCTGCGGAGATGGCTTTGACCCGCTCTCCAGCCTCGGCTCGCTCGATGACTTCTACAATCCGGTGATAGTCGCCTGTGCCCACGAGGGCAACCGCTTCAGGCAGTTCGGCCAGCAGCTCTCCTTGAAAGTGCTGAGCCAGACAACCCGTAATGACAATTTTTTTGTCAGCTTCAGCCAGCTCCACAAGGGTCCGAACCGACTCTTCTCGGGCTGCCTCAATAAAACTGCAGGTGTTGACGACGACGTAATCTGCTAACTCTTCATTGCTGTCTACCTGGTATCCAGCTTTCACCAGAAGACCCAGCATGTGCTCAGTATCAACGC
>DATNQE010000112.1:0-3322 GCA_036702895.1 Trichocoleus sp.
CGCTAGCCACAATTACAGACGCATTGCTAGTAATTCGATTGACCACATCAATTCGCTTGTTGCCATCTTTTACCAGGCCGATTAACGCATCAACCTGAGCATCGCTGAGGTAGGCTCCTCGGCTATCTGCCTGAGAAACCACTTTGGCAAAAGCATCAAACGCCATATTTTTGCTCTCCTAAAAGTTTTGAGAATGGTTGAGTAGGCAAAAAGGCTGACAAACAGCCAGAAAGCAAGCAAATCTTCAAGCAAATTTCTCACGCTTGATTCGCTAAAATAGCGTCACCGCGCCGCAGTAAACTTATTCTTGAAAACATGCTTGATCTCAGAGGTCAGGTGATTTGAAGCCCTATTTCTGAGATTTGATCTTGCAACAACACTTGCGCAATCAAAGATTACTCTAATGAAACGATTTCCGTTGTAATTGCAGTGACATCAGAACTTGAATTTTAGTTGCTTTTGCACCTTCAAAAACAATTCAGCCGAGGCTACAAATAGTTCTTCCAAACAGTTAATTCAGAAGACATTGTGATTGCGACTACATCGAGAGCAGACGAACTTTCTGCTGAGCTAGCGGTGCAGCTTGCCTTCTCTAGCCACCATTACAGACATGCAGTGACTACTGCGTAGCCACTACACGGCCTCTAAAACTTCAAAATTATGAGAGCACGGTTGAGAAGCTGCGATCGCACAGCCAAACAATCCAAGCTTCTGACAAGCGTTATCGTCTTTCCACATTTCTCCAGCCGCTTCAGCACCTACACAAAACGTGCTCTAAATCAGGGTCAAGTCCAGAAGGCGGGCAATTCGCCATCTCATCTGAGGTCAGTCCGCCGCAGCCAGCCCAGTCAGGCTCTAGGCCGGAGCATTGAAAATGAAGACGTCGCCGTAGCTTGCACTGAGTTTTAGGTAGTACTGCCACGGCTACTCAGAGGGCTACCCACTTCCTTCCAAGTAATGGGGTCGTCTCTAGAGCGCGTGCTGAATCGGCGCAATTGGAGCCGGTCACGAATTGGGACCACAGCTTAGATCCTTACCGAAATGCGGTGGTTAACGCGATCGCAATTCCCTCACTCTGCCGGCGGCTTACAAAAATGTTTTTCAATTGTTTTTGAGATTACTTGAAATACAGATTGACCCGTGCGAAGGTGTGAATACAGAAATTTCCGGTAATCCGACCGATTTACCGTGGATTCCTTCCACCCCTTTCTCTTCACTGCAAAACTGGCTATGACAACCCTTCGACTGGTCACTCTGCCTGCTGAGACAGAAACTCCCGCTCCACGCCAAAGCCTGCGCCGCCACCGCTTGAGAAAACCTTGGAGCTATGGACGGGCCTATGTCGTAATTGCTGCGATCGCGCCGCTGGTGCTTCTGGGGCTGCTGCTAATGCACCTGCACAACTTGGGCCACCAGTGGAGCGGCCAGCTGCGGCAGCTGATCAAAACTCACTAGCCTCAGGCCCCAGCCTGTCCTGCCTCAAGATTGCTCAACGATTGGAAAACAAGATGCTCAAAGACGCTCAGGGGTTGCCTGTAGCAACCGATTCTTTGCAGGCAGTTGCCGCTGTGGACGACTTTGTTGACCAGGCGCTGCGCTACGGTCGCCAAGCAAAAACCGTAGTCCTCAAAGGGCTAGCAGCAGACCCTAACTGCGCTCTGCTGCAGGCCTACGCAGCCGCCTACTACCTCAGTCAAGAAAATCAGGTCGACCGAGCGCGCGCAGCGGGGCACTTAGTGCAGGCCCAGCGAGGCCTAGACCGAGTTTCCCGGCGAGAGCAGCTGTTTATTGGTGCGATCGCAGCCTGGGCCAATGGCTCCATCGACCAGGCCATTGCCCATCATGAAGCTCTGGCTGAGGACTTTCCGCGCGATCTGCTGTCAGTGCAGCAGGGGCAGTACCACTATTTCTACCGAGGGGAGAGCGCTCACCTGCTGAAAATTGCCCAAAGCGTTTTGCCAGCCAACCGCGAGAGCCCTCGTCTGCCCCTGCTCTACGGCATGGTGGCCTTTGGCCTGGAGCAGTGCCACCAGCTTGACCAGGCAGAGTCGCTAGGACGGCTAGCCACTGAGCTAGATCGCAACAATCCTTGGGGGCATCATGCCGTTGCCCACGTCCTTGATAGTCAGGGCCGCTGGGCTGAGGGTATTGCCTGGATGGAATCTTTAGCACCCACCTGGGAAAGCTGCAACTCCATGCTCTACACCCACAACTGGTGGCACGTTGCCCTCTTTTACTTGGCCCAGGGCAACGGGGCCGCAGCCTTAAAGATTTACGACCAGCACCTTTGGGGTAAGGCCCGTCAGGAGTCCCCCAAAGATCAGGTGGGAGCGATCGCGCTGCTGCTGCGGCTGGAGCTTAAGGGCATCAACGTGGGCCGCCGCTGGCAGTCCTTAGCCCGCTATCTCAAAGCGCGGGTGGAAGAGCACGCCCTACCTCTCCAGGATTTGCACTTTGTCTACGGCCTGACGCGAGCGGGGCAGCGGGAGCTCGCCGAAGCCATGGTGGAGGACATGAGCCGCCATGCCCAAACCCTCGATCCGGACCAGCAGAAGCTGTGGCTCGCGGTGACAGTGCCGGCTGCTCAGGGCCTGATTGCCCACGCCCAAGGCCAATGGGGCAGCGCCGCTGCTTACCTCAAACCCGTGCTGCCGCACCTAGCTCGACTTGGGGGTAGCCACACCCAGCGACGGCTATTTCAACAGATTTACCAGCAGGCAGTAGCGCGCGCTCAGACAAACTTCCGATTTGCCGCAAGCGCTGCCGTATGCAGCTGAAGCACGGGCCGATATAGAGCCAAATCAACCGGAGCAAATCGGCGCATTCCGGCCTGAGCCAAAGCATGCTGCAGCGCCGAATCAGGCTGCAGCAGCGCCTGTTGAATCACTCGATGCCTGCCCTCGCCCAATCGCCGCGAGGCCACTAGCGGCGGCATGGGAAAAGGGCCAAGCGAGGTGATTACCCGCAGCTGAGTAGCCCAGTCAGGCTGGCTGCGCAGGGCCTGCTCCAGCACCGTGCTGTCGATGGCGGCGCAGTCAGCCTTACCCTCTAAAATCCACTGGAGCGATCGCACATGACTCCCCGACTGCACCACCCGGCTAAAGAATCCTGGCTTCTGCCCCAGCAGCTGATGGCGCACTACGTTGTAGCCGCTGTGCGAGCCTTTATCGTTGTAGCAAAACACCGTTTGCGCCAAATCGTTCCAGCCTGTCAGTGGGCTATCCGCTCGAACAACCACGTCGGAGAAATACAGGGGTTTGTCACCGTAACGCTCGGCCTGCATTACCGGAGCGACCAGAGGGGTTAACCGCCCAGGAGCGTT
>DATNQE010000114.1:0-4617 GCA_036702895.1 Trichocoleus sp.
CAAATCCTGTTAAACACGAATGATACTCGGCTGTCATGCTGTGTCTGCTCAGGAGGACTTGATATTAAAAGCCAGATTTTGCCTCAAAAACTGCCGCTAGCCCTAGTAAGGAGAAATCGGTACCGTACTGACTCTTGGGAAAGCACTGCGGCTAGCGCTGCAGCAAAGACGGCTGAGGTGATTTGTAGTAGCCCTGACTCGTCAGCTACTAACCGTGTCGCTAGGTTGGTCGGGTTTGCCGCCGCTTGCATTGGCGCCCTGATCGAGTTCCATTGGCAGGAAGCAGGGGTAGAACCTTGGTAGGGGTACAGTCCCGACATTCCTACTCAAACCAATGTCCTAAGCTTTATAACGATAGCTGTGTTTCGCCAATGCCGCGAAAGGGTGTAGGCCCTATGGTGAGACCGCTTAGATTGGTTTCTCAGGAAGTTCTCACCCAAAGCAGCTTTAGACGCGTTAGAAACAGTTCTTAATAACACTCGTCGTTATGGTGAAGTAAGGCCGATTGGCAGTGCTAGCTTTGGAGCTTAAAGCCGCTCTTTGACCGCCTGATTGATGACTGAACTATCTAACCAACTTTTTTGGCAAAGCGTTTTGGCAAGATCTTCTGCAAAGTCTTCTGGTCACGCCTTTGGGAATGCGGCTCCCCAGGACTGCAAGAACTGTTATGACGACTTCTAAAATCAAATTCAAACCCCCTAGACGAACCTACCGCAGGTTCAATCTGCGCACACAGCGGGCCACGGTGGTGATGCTGAGCGGCTTCCTGTTAGCAGGCGCCATTGTCATCGCCTGGTTCGCCGGAGAAGCTCGGGTCACTGCTATTTTTGCCCAGCTGCAAAGGATGCAGCTAAACCCGCCGATGTGGGCTGAAGTGCCCATGGTGGCGGTGGAATATTTGCTGGCTCCGACGGTCGTCCTGCTGCTGGTCGCCCTGGCCATTACCCGCCTGACTCCCCAGCCGCAATCCTGGTCGCGCTGCGTGGTCGTCTCCATTTTGCTGGCCCTGGCAGCTCGATATCTTGTCTGGCGCAGCCTCTCAACGCTGAGCTTGGCCGATCCGCTAACAGGAACCTTTAGTCTGGGCCTGTTTTTGATGGAGCTGATCGGATTGATAGGCAGCATCATTCAGCTGGTGCTGCTGCTGCGGGTGCGTGACCGGCGTCATCAGGCCGATCGACTGGAGGAAGCTATGGCGCTTGACAGCTATACCCCTTCAGTCGATGTGTTTATCCCCACCTATGACGAGCCTGAGTTCATCCTGCGGCGAACGGTGATTGGCTGTCAGGCGATAGACTACCCGCACAAGCAGGTCTATCTGCTCGACGATACTCGCCGTCCCGAAATCCGGGCGCTAGCGGCAGAGCTTGGGTGTGAATACATTACTCGACCCAATAATCGCCACGCTAAAGCGGGCAACTTGAATCATGCGATCGCACAAACCCACGGAGACTTAATCGCGTCGTTTGATGCCGACTTTGTGCCGACTCGCAACTTTCTACGGCGCACGGTTGGCTTCTTTCAAAACCCTCGCGTAGGTCTGCTGCAAACGCCTCAAAGCTTCTACAACCCCGACCCGATCTCTCGAAATTTGGGGTTAGAGGGTATTTTGACCCCCGATGAGGAGGTGTTTTATCGGCAGATCCAGCCGATGCGGGATGGCTCAGGCAGTGTCGTCTGCGCTGGCACCTCTTTTGTAGTACGCCGCAGCGCTCTGGAGGCCTCTGGCGGCTTTGTGACCGAGTCTCTAAGCGAGGACTACTTTACCTCAGTGCGGCTAGCAGCCCAGGGCAATGAGGTTATCTATCTGAACGAAAAACTCAGCGCTGGACTGGCCGCCGAGAACATTTCGGCCCACGCCACTCAGCGGCTGCGGTGGGCTAGAGGGACCCTTCAAGCCTTCTTCATCGATGCCAATCCCCTGACGATTCCAGGTCTGACCTGGTTTCAGCGGCTGGGGCACTTAGAGGGACTGCTGAGCTGGTTTAGCTGCATCCCTCGGATTTACTTCCTGCTCATGCCGCTGACCTACACGTTTCTAGGGGTAATTCCTATCCGGGCGACTCTGCGGGAGGTGCTGTACTTCTTCTTGCCCTACTACCTGGTGCAGCTGATTGTGTTTGGCTGGCTCAACCATCGCTCCCGCTCGGCTCTGCTGTCGGACGTGTATGCCCTGGTGCTGGTTTTTCCTCTGGCGGCTACCGTGCTGCAGGTCATGCTCCGTCCCTTCTCCAAAGGGTTTAAGGTAACCCCCAAAGGCACCGCCGAAAGCCGGTTTCGCTTTAACTGGAGTCTAGGTTGGCCTCTAGTCGTGATGTTTGGGCTCACCGCCATCAGCCTTTGGCGCAATCTGGGCTGGTGTTTGGCTGCAGGCTGGGGCGGCGATCATCTTCGAGGTCTGGGCCTCGGCTGGATTTGGAGCAGCTACAACCTAGTCATGCTAGCGATTGCCCTGCTGGTGCTGCTCGATGTACCTCGCACTGACCTCCAGGTGTGGTTTAACCTGCGCCGAGTGGTTAAACTGACCCTGCGCGGCGGAGAGCGCGATCGCACCTGGTGGGGTACCACCGCCCAGCTCTCCGAAGCAGGGGCGATCGTTGAGTTCACTCAGCAGGGGCTGCCTTTTCTGAGTGAAGACGAGACACTCCCGGTGGAGCTGACCATCATGGAGGAGAATTTGCAGCTCAAAGGCCTGCTGATGGCAGTCAGCTTAACGGGTGACCAGCCAACGGGGCGAATTCAGTTTGAGCCGCTGACGGTAGCTCAGCACCGCACGCTAGTGGAAACTCTGTTTTGTCGGCCGGGCCAGTGGAAGCGCTGGGATAGCCCAGGGGAGCTTCGATCCGTCTGGCTGCTGTTAAAGATTTTGTTTCAGCCCAGAGTGTTAACCCGAGACGTCAGCTATAGAACCCTGCCCGTTGCTCAAGGCTAGCAGCAGCTTTTTTAGGAATTGGCTCTGGCTCTGCTGCCGGGTTAATGCTCCGTCAGCACACTATTTTTGGGGAGCGGCTTCTCCTGGGAAGCGCTGCGGCGCTGCCGGATCTGCTGCATGAAAAAGTCTTCTAAAGAGGGCCGGGCCAGCTGCAGAGAAGTGATCTGACCACCTGCTGCCCGCACAGCAGTCATTAGGTCGTAAGGGTCACCCTTGATCATGCCGTGCCAAACTCCGCCCTGCATCTGCAGGTTTCCTAACTGCTGCTGCAGCAGTTCCACGGGGCCGCCGTGACCCTGGAGCACGTAGCTATCTGCGGTGCCCAGTAAGTTAGCCAAGTCGCCAACGCACACCAGCTCGCCCTGATCGAGAATGGCGATGCGATCGCAAATCACTTCCACATCCGACAACACGTGGCTGTTGAAGAAAATCGTCTTCCCTTGAGCCTTGAGCGACAGAATAATCTCGCGCACCTGAAAGCGCCCGGTTGGGTCAAGGCCCGACATTGGCTCATCGAGAAATACTAGGTCGGGGTCGTTAATCAGCGCCTGGGCCATGCCGACTCGCTGCATCATGCCCTTAGAGTACTGCCGCAGCTGCTTCTTGCGGGCCGCCTCCTGGGATAGCCCAACGAGATCCAGCAGTTCCGGGATGCGCCGCCGCTGAACCGAGACAGGAATCTGAAACAAGCCCGCTGTGTACTGCAAAAACTCCCAGCCGGTCAAGAAGTCGTAGAAATAAGCGTTTTCAGGCAGATAGCCAATGCGCCGCTTGGCTGATTGATCGCCCACAGCCGCATCGAGCACTCTGGCGCGGCCCGATGTCGGGCGGATAATGCCGAGCAAGATCTTGAGCAGCGTAGTCTTACCGGCACCGTTTGGCCCTAGCAGTCCAAAGGTTTCTCCCTGGTAAACCGTAAGCGAACAGTTTTTCAGGGAAGCAATTTTTTGATTCAGCCAAAATCCACCCCGGTAGCTTTTGCTCAGTTCGTAGGTCTGAACGACGATAGGCTGGGGAGATGGTTTCGCCTCCTGCGTCGATAGGGTAGACGGAATCATAGCAGCAACATTTTGTGTCAGGCTAGAGGGGATGCCCTTCTCAGAATACCCACAATAGTCGCCATTATGGACCGTTCTAAGCTGGTTGCCATCCTTACCGGGGTTATTTCGCTGCTGCTCGCAATCGGCTATCTGGTGCTGGTGCAGCTCCTCGATTTTCGCGGGGAAATGATACCCGCGCCTGTCTCTATGCTGCTGAGTCTGCCAAGCGTTTGGCAGGGCTTTTGGCTAGGGTAAGGCATTGATTCGCCAAATCCGTAGAGGCGAAGCATTCGGCAGGCAGGCTTTGCAACCTTGCCAGAACTCTAGCCGAATGCTTCGTCCCTACCCCAGAATGGTTAGGGTTTGCGGTAGCGCTGGAGGTAGCGCAACACATCGTCGGGGTCAGGTCGAATCACCACGCCGTTGTCGGGAATGGCAATGACTTTGCTCCACTCAAAGCGTTCGGCGTAGCCCAGCACGTGCAGGCTATCGATGGCGCTTTGGGTGTCGTCCTCGGAGCCGACCAGATACAGGCGAAGCCGTTTGCGCCTCGGCTGAGCTGACGGTGGTTCAGACGCAGGCGGCAGTGCCCCCTCCACAAGTGGAGACGGCAAAACGTATTGAATTTTGAGCATTTAAGGGGAT
>DATNQE010000732.1:0-6066 GCA_036702895.1 Trichocoleus sp.
AAGATCACGCTGACTCGGCGTTCCAGGGTGGTCAGATCCCAGTCTTGCAAATCGCGACCATCCAGCAAAATGCGGCCACTCGTGGGGCTGTAGAGCCGGGTCAGCAGCTTGATCAGCGTAGTTTTGCCAGAGCCATTTTCGCCGACGATGGCTAGCTTTTCCCCTGGCTTGAGGTGAAAGGAAATGTTTTGCAGGGCGGGTTCGCTATTGCCTGCGTAGGTGAAGGAGACATTCTCAAACCGCAGCCCGTCTAGCGGATTGGGGCCAGCCTGAGCAAACCCTACCGTTTCGGGGACAGGCTGCTCCAGAAACTCATACAGGTTGGACAGGTACAGCCCGTCCTCGTACATGCTGCCCACCGCGCTCAGCACTGAGGTAAAGGTGCTCTGGCCCTGGCGGAAAACCGTGAGGTACATGGTCAGGTCACCTAGGGAAATGCGGCCTGCGATCGCATCCCAAATAATCCAGCAGTACGTCCCGTAAAAGGCTGCCGTACTGATAAGCCCTAGTCCGTAGCTCCAGCGGTTGCGGCGAATGGTGAGGTCGCGATCTTCTCGGTGCAGCCGCTGAAAGATGCGCTTGTAGCGCTGCAATAGCATTGGCCCCAGCTGGAACAGCTTGACCTCTTTGGCGTAGTCTTCGCGGGCCAGCAGCACCTCCAGGTACATCTGCTGGCGGCTCTCTGGGGTGCGCCAGGAGAACAGCCTAAAGGCTTCTCCGGCAAACTTGGTCTCGGCCACAAAGGCGGGAATGGCGGCAATTACCAAGATCACCACAACCCAGCCAGAAAACTGCAGCAGCAGGCCGCCGAAGGTGATTAGCGACAGGATGTTTTGCACCAGGCCAAAGGTGCTGTTGACCATGCTCAGCGGGCGGCTAGAGGCCTCCTGTCGCGCCCGCGTCATCTTGTCGTAAAACTCGGAGTCTTCAAAGTGACTCAGGGTCAGGGTCTGGGCTTTTTCTAGAATCAGCAGGTTGACCTTGTGGCCCAGCAGCATGCGCAGCAGGGATTGGCACAGGATCAGCCCCTGGCGGGCTCCGGCCAGGACGGCTACCAGAACGGCTTCGATGGCCAGGTACATCAGGGCGGTGTTGCGATCCTGGGGCAGGCCGGACTGGGCTGCCTGTACAACGGCATCGACGATCAGTTTGCCGACGTATGCGATCGCACCCGGCAACAAACCCGCCACCAGGGTCAATACAGCAAAAGCTAGGGTCAGTCGCCAGTCGGTTTGCCAGACGAGGTTAATGGCGCGCTGGCCATATTGGTAGATGGTGCGGATTTGGCCGAAGTCCCGCGGTCGCCAGGAAAATTTTTTAGGGGGTTCGCGAAAGCGTCGTTTGCTGCTCATTTTTCCACGATAGCGCTGTGTGGGGCAGCAGTAGGTGGGGGTTGTTGGGTAGGGTTGGAGTTGCTACTGCGTGGTTTATTTGCTGTTATTGCGAAGGCTATTGCTTGGGTGGCAGCCCCCCCAACCCCCCGGATGGAGGGCGCGCCCGCCCTCCAAACCTCCTCCGCTAGAAGTCTCCCAGCATCAGCACTGCTTCGCTGGTTCATCAGGTCTCTGAGGGAGCGTGCAGGCTCTCCTGTTTTCGGGAGATCTCTTGTTTAGAGAGCCTGTTTCGACCGCCGAATATCAGGGTCACTAAACTGCGCCTTGCACTTACTCCAAGCCGGGCGGCATCGGAAATGAGCGGGCGTCAAACTGCGGATGAAAGCGCGGGTGGAGCAGCCGCTTTACCGGGCGGTCGTTCTGAAAGTGTTCTGTAACAATTGCTGGAACGTCTTTAGGCCGAACGCGGCAGTACCAGGTGTTGTCGGGCATGACCTTCACCATTGGCCCAGAGCCGCACTGGCCTAGGCAGCCGCTGGCGGCGATCATCAGCTCCGCCGACTGATGCTTGGCAAGTGCTGCCAACACCCGATCGGAGCCGCTGCGCAGACAGGAGCGGTTTTGGCAGACGCCTACAAAGCGGCGACGCGGCGGAGTAGAGCCAGAGTCGGTCATGGGTTTGGAGCAGGAGAGGACGGGAAGAAAATAAAGTCTAGCTCGACGTGCCAACCGCTTTCCTCGCGGATAATCTGGATCTCTCGCAGGAACTCTCGGAAGAAGAAGCGCCGCTCGGGCTCTGACAAATCTAGCCAGAACTGTTCGATGGTGACGGTTTGGGCGATTTCTTGCAGATTGACTGGGGGCAATTGGGCTAGCTGCTGCTGAAGCTGGGCGATCTCAGTTCGCAGCCTATAGGCTCTAAGGTCAGCCGTGTCGGCATCGAGCACGCCGCTGATCACTAGCGGCGGCAGCTGGCTTAGGGCCGCTTCCTTCTGCTGAATTTGGGCGGTCAGTGGGTGGAGCGGTGCGGCGTCTGACCCTTCTGCCGCAGCAGGGGGCATTTGCTGGGTAAGGCGCGCGATCGCATTTGGCAGCTCTCGACAAATTACGGTGATCGTTTCCCGTAGCACCGTTTCGTAGGCCAAGGCTTTGCAGTGAGGGCGACGAGAGCAGGCGGTAGGGCTGAGGTACAGATATTCCTTTGCCTGGCGAGGAGTCGTGACGCGAGAAATTTTCATCCCCGATTGGCAGGCCTGACACGTCACCAGCCCCGCTAGGGAGCGGGGGGCGCTGGCGGTGCGGGGAGCCAAGCGGCTGTTGCGTCGCAGTAGACGATCAATTTGGGCGGCTTCTTCACGTGAAAGAATAGGGACGTGGGTATTTTGCACCAGTCCACCATCTTGGTAGGCCAGGTCACCGCGATACACGGGATTTGTCAGCCAGCGCTTGCCGGTAGAAACCGAAATCCGTTTGCCGTACTTTTTCTCCAGTAGGCGCACTGCCCGCCGCAGCGAGCCAAAGAGCAAAAATTGCTCGAAAAATTCCTTCACCACTGGGGCTGTAGCCCGATCGAGGGTATAGCGGTCTTTGCCTCGGCGGTAGCCGTAGGGCGCTTTGCCCGGCGGCGGCAGGGCTTTGATGCGGTTGCGGGCGTGGCCCTGACGCAGGCTGCGGCGACGCTGCTGCTGCTGAATCTCGCTGGCGAGCTGCAGGAGGGACTGCTGCCAGTGCTGCCGCGCCGCTTCTTGAGAGGTCCCTATATCCTGCGCAGAATTCCCACCGTCCGCTCTATAGCTGACATAGTCTTGCTCAACGGCAATCACCACGCTGCCCTGAGCCTCCAGAGTCTGCAAATGGGCGCTGACCTCTGGCAGCGAGTCTCCTAGCTCCTCGAGCCGTCTGAGCAAAACGTAGTCAGGAGGTGCGATTGCACTCTCCTGCAGCAACCGTTGTAACTGGGGGCGACTGCCGGGCTGAGCCACGGTGCTAAAGTTCTGGGCAAAGTCTTGGTAGACCTGCTCAACATCCCACCCCCAGAGGTCGGGGGCGGGCGGTAACTCCAGCAAAGGATCGCTATAGAGGTAGGCAACAACCCGCATCGAGCAGTTTTAGAATGCAGCTTTTAGGGCTTCGCGCAGGGCGACGGCTTCGTCATCGCTGGTGCCAGCAACAATTACCATCACCGTAGTAGATGGAGCGCTTGTTTGGGGGTTGGTCTGACCGCTGCTTTGGCTGTCCTCTAAACAAACAAAAATTGCTGTGGTTTCGTCAGTGCGCCCGCCCACGCTGTTGCCATCGGCCTGAATTTCAGCTAAAGACTGGCTCTCAAGCGCCTGAGTAGCTTGATCAAGGCACTGAGCAACGCCGGTATCGAGGGCACGCCAGGAGTAAAAGACCCCTGGGGCTTCTGCCCGGGCTGCTGTAGCTACCATGCTCAGGCTCAACCCTAGTGAAACTGCAGCCATCCGCTGTAAAAGTGCCATGTGTTAGCCCTAGTGAGATTGATTGGAAACGCCCATTGAAACGCTATTGTACGGACGCTCTGTTGTTAGCCTAACCTGTCAAGCTGAGTGCGGAGTTTTAGGGAGGAAGTTCATCGTCTAAGGTTCAAGGAAGTCTTAAACCTTGGGCCTTAAGCCTTATATCCTTAACTCCTGCCCTCTGCCTTCCCTTTACTACACACCTCATTCCAGGTGCACCATGTCAAGATAAGAGGAGTTATTGAGCGATTGGGGCGAGGATCTTTGCAGATCACGTTTTTGGGCACAAGTTCAGGCGTACCGACGCGATCGCGCAACGTGTCGAGCGTAGCGCTGCGGCTGCCGCAACGAGCCGAGGTATGGCTGTTTGACTGCGGTGAGGGCACCCAGCATCAGTTTCTCAGAAGCGAGTTTAAGTCCAGCCAAATTCGCCGCATTTTTATCACCCACATGCACGGCGACCACATCTTTGGGTTGATGGGTCTGCTGGCAACCTGCGGTCTGGCGGGCAACCCGCAGCAGCGCATTGACATCTACGGTCCGCCCAAGCTCAACGAGTACCTACAGGCCTGCCGCCGCTACTCTCAGACGCACTTCTCGCTGCCGATCAAAGTGCATACGGTGGAACCCGGTCTGGTGTTTGAGGACGACGAGTTTCGCGTATTTTGCACGCTGCTAGAACATCGGGTGCCTGCCTACGGGTACCGCGTAGAAGAAGTCGATCGCCCTGGCCACTTCGACGTTAAGCGGGCTCAGGCGCTGGGCATTCCCTCCGGCCCTATTTATGGGCGTTTAAAGAATGGGGAGGCGATTACCCTACCCGACGGTCGCCGGGTCAACGGGGCAGATTTGTGCGGCCCGCCGCTGGTAGGGCGCAAGGTTGTTTACTGCACCGACACGATTTTTTGCGATCGCGCTGTCGAGCTGGCCCAAAACACCGATGTGCTGATCCACGAAGCGACCTTCTCCCATCGGGATGCCGATTTGGCCTACCAGCGGCTGCACTCGACCTCGACGATGGCGGCGCAGGTGGCACTAGCGGCTCAGGCCAAGCAGCTGATCATGACCCACTTTAGCCCCCGTTATGCGCCGGGCAACGACATTCAGCTCAGCGATCTGCTGGCCGAGGCCCAGGCGATTTTTCCGGCCACGCTCATGGCCCACGACTTTTTCACCTACGATGTGTCCCGTCAGGAGCCTGCTGTCTTAGCGGCATCGGCAGGGTCATAGGGAGTGACAGACATTCCTGGAGCCGTTTCCGGACCCACTCCAAGATGACAACTGCCAAAAATTCTTAGAGTATTTGAGGGGCTAGGAGGCCTCCTGCTGCTCGAGCCGCTGCTGCAGAGCACTCAAATGCTTGCGGGAGTCTACCGCTGGGCGTGGCTGGGGAGCTTCGATGTTGGGCCATCCCGCTAGGTCGTTACAGGGGCAGAGGTCACTGGTATAGCCCAAGTCAGGGAGAGGAACGGGCATACTGCAGCGGGCGCAGGCAATGACCGCCCAGGCGGAGGAAAGCAGCTTATCAATGGTTTGGCTGGTTCCTTTGAGGTAGCAGCCTTGGCCGCCAGTTTGAAGAATTTGCTGCCAGCACTCCTCAAACGCTTGACTATAGCGGTTTTCGAAGTAGATTGGGTAGGGCAAACACTCAGTCTGGCCGTTATTCAGCACAATGGGTTTGCCGAGCTGAAACCAGTGGGCTAAGTATTCGCGGACCTGTTTTTCAGAAGCCATAGAGTACGAAGAAGCAACGGCAGAGCGTGCTGGCTTTAGTGAGACGTAGTGAATTGATCGTAGCGCTCGGAGGCTAGAGCCAGCCTCTGTCTACCGGGATTTCCCGGAAGCCTTAAGGTTGTCTCTAGATCTATCCCCAGACCGCTCAAGGCTGCCACGCTATTTATTACCGGGAACGCGCTCCCCGAACTGGCGCAGATCAAGGGCATAACCAGCGCTCACTAAATAGACCTGGTGAGCTCGGGCGCCGATCAGCCGGGTGAGCTGGCCCATGCGATCGCAAAACAGCCGCCCTATTGGGTAAGCGGGCACCACGCCCCAGCCCACCTCCTCCGCCACAAAAATCACCTGGCTCTGGGTTTCTCCCAGGCTGGCGACCAGATCGGCGCAGGTTTGCTCCCAGGTCGGCTCGTCCTGGTCCAGCAGATTGGCTAGCCACGTGCCTAGAGAGTCCACCAGCAGACACGTCTGAGCCTCCGCCCGACGAATAGCCTGGGCGAGCTCAGCGGGGACTTCCT